>NZ_LDVA01000103.1:0-2120 GCF_050768715.1 Burkholderia sp. ZZQ-2
GACCGGCGCTGCGTTGTCCATGCGCGCCTGCAGTTGCGCCTGCACGGCCGCGGCGGCCGCGAGCGCGGCGGCGTCGGGGTTGGCGGCGGCGTTCGTGGTCGTATCGTCGGTCGCGTCGTCGTCATCGGTCGCGGACGGCTTCGTGCCGGCGGCCGGCTTCGACGAAGCCTGTTTCGTCGAAGCATCCGGCGCGCCGGCATTCGACGAATCGCGACGCGTGACGACGCTTTGCTTCAGCGTCTGCGCGAACGGCACGGCGGTCGCGGCATCGTTGCCGGCGGCGGCGCCGGACGAACCCGAGCCGCGGGCGGCCTGGAGTGCGGTGCCGGCGGTGTCGAGCAGCGCGCCGAGCAGGGGCAGGGGAGGCATGACGTTCTCTCGTTCGAATGCGGTGGTCGGTTACGACGAACGGGCCGCGTCGGCCCGCATGCGCAGGATCTTCGCGGCGTGTTCGTCGGCATCGCGCTGCTCGCGCCGGGCTTCGCGCTTCGCTTCCTGTGCGACGCCGCGCGCCTGCAGGATTTCATACGAGCCGACGGTGCGTTTCTTCTGTTGCCAGTTCGGGCGTGCTTCGTCGATGCGGACTTCGGCCGCGGCCAGCACGCTGCGCTGCTGCGCGATCGCGGCGTCAAGCGTGTCGATGAACGCCTGGAAATTGCGCCAGTTGCCGGCCGGCATCCCATGCTGGGCGGATTGCGAGAAGCGCGCGTGGTATTCGTCGCGGTAGCGCAGCAGCGCGTCGAGCTGCTCGGCGGCCGCGGTGCGGTCGCGCTGCGCGGTGCCGAGCTGCTTCGCGGCCGAGTCGAGGTCGTCCTGCGCGCGGTCGAGCAGCAACTGAAGGGGAAAGCCGTGAGCCATCGGGATCAGCCTCCGTAAGCGTCGAACAGTGCATCGAGCCCGGCGAGGCTCGACGCGAACGGCGCGCATTCGCGAAAGCCCTGCTGCAGGAACGCCTCGATGCGCGGATAGAGCGCGATCGCGCGGTCGAGCTGCGCGTCGCGGCCGGGCGCGTACGCGCCGACCGCGATCAGGTCGCGATTGCGCTGGTAGCGCGACAGCATCTGCTTGAACTGCCGGACGTGGTCGAGATGCGTTTCGTCGATCAGCGCGGTCATCGCGCGGCTGATCGACGCCTCGATGTCGATCGCCGGATAGTGGCCGGCTTCGGCAAGCGCACGTGACAGCACGACGTGGCCGTCGAGGATCGCGCGCGCCGAATCGGCGATCGGGTCCTGCTGGTCGTCGCCTTCGGTCAGCACCGTGTAGAACGCGGTGATCGAGCCGCCGCCCTCCGGCCCGTTGCCGGTGCGCTCGACGAGCGCCGGCAGCTTCGCGAACACCGACGGCGGGTAACCCTTGGTCGCGGGCGGCTCGCCGATCGCGAGCGCGATCTCGCGCTGCGCCATCGCGTAGCGCGTCAGCGAATCCATCAGCAGCAGCACGTGCTTGCCCTGGTCGCGGAAATACTCGGCGAGCGACGTCGCATAGGCCGCGCCCTGCATCCGCAGCAGCGGCGATACGTCGGCCGGCGCCGCGACGACGACCGAGCGTGCGAGCCCGTCCTCGCCGAGGATCTGTTCGATGAACTCCTTCACTTCGCGGCCGCGTTCGCCGATCAGCCCGATCACGATCACTTCCGCGCTCGTGTAGCGCGCCATCGTGCCGAGCAGCACCGACTTGCCGACGCCGGAGCCGGCGAACAGGCCCATCCGCTGGCCGCGGCCGACGGTGAGCAGCGCGTTGATCGCACGCACGCCGACGTCGAGCACGTGGTGGATCGGTTCGCGCTCGAGCGGGTTGATCGACGGCGCCGACAGCGGCGCGTCGACCTTCGACGCGAGCGGGCCGAGGCCGTCGAGCGGGCGGCCCGACGCGTCGACGACGCGCCCGAGCATCTCCCAGCCGACCGGCAGACGCTTCGCGCCCGCGAGCGGGTCGGCCACCGGCGCGGTTTCGCGGGGCCAGACGCGCGCACCGGGCAGCACGCCGGCGACGTCGGTGGTCGGCATCAGGAACAGGCGGTCGCCGGCGAAGCCGACGACTTCCGCTTCCGCGTGCGGCAGCGTGCTGCCGGGCGGGAGTTCGATCGTGCATTCGGCGCCGACCGACAGGCGCAGCCC
>NZ_LDVA01000104.1:0-1513 GCF_050768715.1 Burkholderia sp. ZZQ-2
GTTCACCGGGCCCGGGCCCTCAGCGAATTCTCACCGGGCAGCGCCTGCGCGCCGCCCGTCATCGAAGCAATCCATGGATGTCATCGTCATCGGCGGCGGAATCAGCGGCGTCGCCACCGCCTACCAGTTGCGCGCGGCCGGCCATCGCGTATGCGTGGTCGAACGCCACGCGACCGTCGCGCAGGGTGCGACCTACGGCGACGGCGGCGCGCTGCTGCCGAGCCCGCTCGACGTCTGGTTCGGCCCGACCTTCATGCGCCAGCGCCAGCCGCGCGACAGCGGCATCGTCTACAAGCCCGGCTTCAACGGCGGCGTACGGCGCTTCGTCAAGCAGCTCGGCAGGCTGCGCGAGCCCGACGCGTTCGCCGCGCAGTACACGCGGCTGCGGCCGCTGATCGACGCGTCGCGCGACGCGCTCGCCGACATCGAGACGCGCCTCGAGCTCGAGTTCGAGCAGAAGCCCGGCATCCTGCACGTCGTGCGCGATCCGCGCGACTGGGAAGCGATGCAGCCCGCGCTCGACCTGCTGCGCACGCTCGACCAGCCGTACCGCCTGCTCTCCGCAGACGAATGCGCGGCACTCGAGCCGTCGGTGCCGGCCGAGCCCGGTTTCGCCGGCGGCGTGCTGCTCGAGACCGAGCGCACCGGGAATTGCCCGCTGTTCGCGAAACTGGTCAAGCAGACGCTCGACGAGCACGGCGTGCAGTTCCGCTTCGGCGCGGAAGTCGCCGCGATCCGCGTCGACAACGGCCGCGCCGCGGTCGAGCTCGTCCCGCCCGGCGACCGCCACGCGTCGACCGCCCGCGACGTCGACGTGATTTCCGCCGATGCGATCGTGGTCGCCGCCGGCGCCGGCAGCCTGCCGCTGCTCGACCGCCTCGGCTGGCGCCTGCCGCTGCACCCGGTGCGGGTCCATGCGCTGACCGCGCCGGTCGCCTACGAAGAACATGCGCCGCACCTGAACGTCATCGATTCGATCAAGCGCATCTCGATCACGCGCACCCACCAGCGGCTGCGCGTCGGTGGCGGCGCCGTGCTGCAGAGCCTGCCCGACACCGCGAAGCCGCTCGCCGAGCCGCTGTCCGAGGCCGCGCTCGCGTTGCTCGGCCAGGCCGTCCACGACTGGGTGCCCGGTGCCGCGAGGATCTCGGCCGCGCTGTCCTGGCAAGGTACGCAACTGCTGTCGCCGGACGGCCTGCCGGTCGTCGGTCCGACCCCGCATCCGCGCGTATTCGTCAATTTCGGGCACGGCCCGGCCGGCTGGGGGCTCGCATGCGGGTCTGCTAAAGTGGTGACCGACTACCTGGGCGGCGACGTGCAGCACTGGCGCGCCGACACGCTCGCCGCGCTAAGCGCCGGGCGCTTCACGACCTGACCGCCGCGGGCCCGTCCCCGGCGGCCGCCTTGCCAGCCGCCGCGACCCGGCGATGACCCCGCGATGACCGTTACCCTTCCGCTTCCCGATTCCGCTCCGATCGCGCTGCTGCGCGTCGCCGACCTGCGCGCGGCCGAA
>NZ_LDVA01000105.1:0-804 GCF_050768715.1 Burkholderia sp. ZZQ-2
CCGCCGCATCGTCGGCGCTGCCGCGCAGCGCGAACGCGCGCGGGCGCAGCGGAAAACCGTATGCGTTCCACTGCTGCATCCGGTACTGGTCGTCGGGAATCGCGCCGAATCCCATCACGGTGTGCGACACGCCGGCCGCGAAATTGCCGGCGATGCCGCCGAACTGCAGCGTCGGCGTGACGACCTGCAGCATCGGTGCGAGCTGCGGATCGCGCCGCAGGAGGTCGATCAGCGCCGCATAGCGGCGGATCCCGTACGCGGCCGGATCGCCTGTGCCGTACAGGTAATAGCCCTGCCGCTGGATCTGCAGGTGACCGCTGCGCTGCACGAAGTCGGTTTGCAGCCCGAGCGTGATGTCGCGGCTGAAGCCGCCGAACAGCAGGATCGCGCTGACGCCGACGATCATCGCAAGCAGCGTGGTCAGCGAGCGCCGGCGGTTGCGCTGCAGGTTGCGCAGCGCGAGCATCAGCGTATGGATCATCGGCCCACCTCCTGTGCCGCCGCGCCTTCGCCGGCCCGTTCCCGGCCGACGATGCGGCCGTCGAGAATCCGGATCACCTCGTCGGCGACGCCCACCACCTGTGGGTCGTGCGACGACACGATGAACGACACGTCGCGCTCGCGCTGGATCGTGCGCATCAGCGCGATGATCGCGTGGCCGGTGGCGCTGTCGAGGTTCGCGGTGGGTTCATCCGCCAGCACCATCGCGGGCTCGGCCGCCAGCGCCCGCGCGATCGCGACCCGCTGCCGCTGGCCGCCCGACAGCTGGCTCGGCCGGTGCCGCGCCTTGTCGGCCAGCCCGAC
>NZ_LDVA01000106.1:0-2383 GCF_050768715.1 Burkholderia sp. ZZQ-2
CGCCTTCGAACGTCGTCGCGCCGATCAGCGCGTTCAGGTCGAGATCGCGCACGCGCAGCGCTTCGGGCTCGAGCGTCGCGCCGTCGATGTCGGTGCCGCGATGGCGCGTTGCCGGGCGGCCGAGCAGGTTGCGCGGCGCGTCGCCGGTCGAGGCGGCCGAAGCGTTCGTGCCGGAATCGAGTGTCGTGTCCATGTCATTCCGCCTGCGCGAGTTCTTCGCTGCTGACGCTGATCGCCGCGTGCGCCATTGCGGCGATCACGGCCGCGTGCTGGTCGACCACGGGCAGCACGTTCGCGAAGTAGTAGCGCGCGCTTTTCAGCTTGCCGCGATAGAACGCGAGTTCGGCCGGCGTGTCGGCCGTGTCCGGCGCGTCGAGCCGGCGCGCGGCGATCGTCGCCGATTCGAGCAGCACCCACGCCGATGTGACGACGCCGAACATCTCGAGAAAACGCGTGTAGAACTGGCTGCTGCGGTGCGTATGACCGTCCTGCACGTCGCGCGCGATGTCGTCGAGCGCGGCGGCGATCCGGTCGGCGCCCGTGCGCAGCGCGTCGAACAGCGGGCGCAGCTCCGCATGCGTGCCCGTGTGATGCTGGCGCGCGAGGAACACGTCGAGTTCGTCGCGGTAGTACTGGATCAGCCGCGAATGGCGTCCGAAGCCGAGCTTGTCGCGCACGAGGTCCTGCGCCTGGATGTAGTTCGTGCCTTCCCAGATCGACAGGATCTTCACGTCGCGCGCGTTCTGCTCGACGGGGCTCGCGTCGGTGTAGCCGAGCCCGCCGTGCACCTGGATCGCGGTTTCGCAGATTCGCCACGCCTGGTCGGAGATGAACGCCTTGCAGACCGGCGTCAGCAGCAGTTGCAGCTTGCGGTGGCGCTCGATCTCGGCCGGATCGGCGTCGGGAGTCGCTTCGAGCATCGCCGCGCGCGTGGCGGTCGCGGCGAGCTTGCCGAGCAGGCCGCGGCAGCCGTCGACGCGGCTCTTCATGTCGACCAGCATGCGCTGCACGTCCGCGTGCTCGACGATCGCGACGCGCGCGGCATTCGTGTTCGACGCGCGCTCGATCGGCCGGCCCTGCAGCCGGCGGCCCGCATACTCGACCGCGTGCAGGTACGCGCTCGACGCGACGCCGACGCCGAACATCCCGGTACTCATCCGCGCCTGGTTCATCAGCGGCATCAGCTGGAGCAGGCCGACATTGCGCCGGCCGCCGAGCAGCCAGCCGCGGGTCGTGCCGTTCGCGCCGAACACCAGGTGCGTGTTCGCGCAGCCCTTGAGCCCCATCTTGCGCGGCAGGCCGATGCAGTCGACATGGTTCGGCTGCAGCTCGCCGGTTTCCTCGTCCGGCCAGAAGCGCGGCACGACGAGGCACGACAGCGAGAAGGAATCGGGCGACGCGGTGTCGATGCGGCCGAGCACGAAATACAGCGTGTTCTCGGTCAGCTCGTGCATGCCGGCCGAGATGTAGACCTTCTCGCCGTCGATCGCGTAGATGTCGCGTTCGAGCGGCGTCGCGCGCAGCGCGACCGCGGTGAGGTCGGTGCCGGCCTGCGGCTCGGTCGCGCAGAAGCACGCATCCCAGCGGTACGCCTCGAGCGGCGCGATCAGCGCCTTCTGGTGCGGCGTGCCGTGCATCTGCAGCAGCTTGACCGCGGGGCGCGTGAAGCCGCCGTACGTCATGAACGACGGGTTCGCGCCCATGAACATCTCGTAGATCATCTGCGTGACAATCGGCGGCAGCCCGTGCGCGGTGCCGAACAGCGTGTTCGACCATTCGTCGCGAAACCGCGCCCACAACGCGTGGAAATGCGACGGAATGCGCACCTGGCCGTCGTCGAGCAGCGTGCAGCCCTCGACGTCGGCCTGCTGGTAGCTGCGGCCGAGGTCGAGCGCGAAGTCGCGCGCGCGTTCGAGCAGCGCGTCGATCGACGCGCGATCGTGGGTGCCGTACAGGCCGTGTTCCGCCAGGAACTGCTTGTCGGCTTCGAACAGTTCCCACAGAAAGAAGCGCAATTCGCGCAGGCTGACCTTGTAGGCGCTCATCATGCGTCTCCTTCGATATCGAGTGCGGCATCGAGGCCGCCGGCGAGGTCGACGACGGCCGCCGCCGCCGCGCCATGCAGTGCCGCATCCCACACGAGCACCGTGCGGCGCTCGCCTTCGTCGAGCGCACCGGCGAGCCGGATCAGCGCGGCCGCCGATTCGGCCGACGACAGGTGGCCCGATCCGTCGTGCTGAATCCGCGCGCCGACCGGGATCGACGCGGCGTCGGCCACGCGCGCCGCGAAGCCGGGATCGAAGCCGGGAGGCACGCACCAGTCGATCTGGTCGGCGCGCAGCCCGGCCATGTCGAGCGCGCGGCGGATCGCGCGCGCGGCGAG
>NZ_LDVA01000107.1:0-694 GCF_050768715.1 Burkholderia sp. ZZQ-2
GCGGCCGCGCGCTCGCCGTCCGGCCAGCGCCGCGCATCCGAGCCGTACGCGGCGACGATGGTACGAAATCGTTCGGGTGTCATCGGATGTCCTCGCTAGGTGAATCGCCGGCCAGTTGCGCGCGCAAGTTTCGCCGCGCGCGCGCGAGCAGGCTTTCCAGCGCGTCGACGGTAATGCCCATCAGGTCGGCCGCCTCCATGTTCGACATGTCCTGATAGTACTGGAGCACGAGCGCTTCGCGCTGCCGCGCCGGCAACGCCGCGAGCGCCTGCCGCACGCGCGCGTCGCGCGAGCGGGTCTCCGCGCGGGTGGCCGGCTCCGGTCGCGGATCGGGCACGTCGGGCAACACGTCGACCGGCTCCTCGCGGCGGCCGCGCAAGCGGTCGTAGCACAGGTTCAGCACCACACGATGCAGCCACGTGTCGAACCGTGCCTCGCCCTCGCGCCAGCCCGGCGCCTGTTTCCAGATCCGCAAGAACGTCTCCTGTGCGACGTCCTCGGCTTCCGTGCGGTCGCCGAGCATGCGCGTCGCGAGTGCGAGCAGCCGCGGCAGCTTGCGCGCGACGAGCACGCGCACGGCCGACGCGTCGCGCGCGCCGACCCGTGCCACCAGCGCGGCGTCCGGATCGCCGTCGCTCAACGCGGGGCGCTCCAGCGCATCGCGCGTCTGTGCCGCGGCGCGCTCGTGAATGCG
>NZ_LDVA01000108.1:0-583 GCF_050768715.1 Burkholderia sp. ZZQ-2
CGCGCCCGGCTGGGCGCTGGCGGCCGGGTGGGTCGCGCTGGCGCTCGCGTGTGTCGCGTGGATCTACCGGCGCGGCACACCCGGCGCGTTCCAGAAGGATGCGCACGGGCGTTTCCCTGTCGTCATCCGCTGGCTGCTCGCGCCGACGATCGCCGGCGCATTCGTCAATTCGCGGCTGTGGACGTTCCGGCAGCCGGCGCCGGTGCGGATCGACGAACGCGTGTCGCTCGGCCGCACGCCGACCACATCCGACGTGCGCCGCCACGGTTTCACGGCACTGGTCGACCTGACGGCCGAAATGCCGCGCTGGGCGGCGGCCGATGCATCGCTCGCCTATGCGAGCGTGCCGCAACTTGACCTCGTCGCGCCGACGGCCGCGCAACTTGCGCAGGCCGTCGCGGCGCTCGAACGCCTGCACGGGGAAGGGCGCGACGTGCTGGTCTGCTGCGCGCTCGGCTACGGGCGCAGCGTGCTGTGCGCGGCCGCGTGGCTGGCGGCGCGACGCGGGTTCGGCGATGCGCGCGACGCGCTGGCCGCGGTGCGCGCGGTGCGGCCGCATGCGGTGTGGTCGGACGACGGCGTG
>NZ_LDVA01000109.1:0-2444 GCF_050768715.1 Burkholderia sp. ZZQ-2
CGGCCAGAACAGCGCGAGCGGATTCGACAGCACCGTGCGGACGATCGCGGCGACGAGCGCGCGCACCTTGGTCGGGCGCAGGCTGCGCGAGCGCACGGCCATCGTGAACGCGAGCGCGAAGCTCACGAGCACGTTGAGGATCGCCATGCTGAGCACGCCGGCGCCGGCCCACCACAGCTCGGGGGTGCCCAGCGCGCCCTTGCCCAGCACGCCGAGCGCGATCCCGATCGAACCGGCCGACAGCGTCACGTGCCGCACCTCGAACGGGAACATGAACACGGTGACGATCGCGGGGATGAGGCCGAGCATCAGGCCGAGGCCGACGTTCGCGACCACGCCGGCCACGTTCGACCGGCAGAAATGCGCGAGCTTCGCGGCGCCGGCCGCGCCGAGCGTGAGGCGCAGCCGGCGGTTGTACGTGAGCGCGTCGCCGACCCGGTGCAGCACGAACCAGTTGTCGGCCCAGCCCGCAAGCAGGCTCGACGCCCACAGCAGCACGCCGGTCAGCGCCGCGTAGAGCGGCGTCGGGCCGAGCAGCGAGAACGAGTGCAGCGTCGCGTGCGCCTTCTCCGGCGAGATCAGGTTCGCATGCAGCAGGTTGCCGGCAAACAGCTGCACCAGCAGGCACACGGGCAGCACGACGAGCACGTTGCCCGAAATCGCGGCGGCCTGCGTGCGGATCAGCGCGATCACCGATGCCACGAACGCCTTCACGCCTTCGTCGTGGCCCGTGTCGTCCAGCTCGCGCGCGAGCGTCGGCGCGGTCATCGCAGGCTGCTTGGTCGCGAGCGTGAAGTGCAGGAAGTGCATCAGCATGAAGCTGGCCGCGTAGTTGATGCCCGCGAGCAGCCCTTCGAGCATCGACTGCAGGTGCGCGCCCGTGATCGCGAACTTCACGCACACCGTCACGACGGTGACGAGGCCGCCGCCCGCGGCCATCCGCAGCATCTTCAGGTACTCGGCGCGGCCGCGCGAGATGTAGTGCTCGCCGGTGTCCGCGTTGGTTTCGACGAGCTTGCGCGCGAACAGCGAGAAGTTGCTGCGCACGAGGTGCGACACGCTCTGGCTGTTGTGGTTCGCGTCGACGAGCTCGGCCGTCAGGTGCGCCATCCCGTGCAGGTCGTCGCGCGCCATCCACGCGTTGAGCAGCATCTCGGCGCGCAGGATGCGCATGCGCATCCGCTCGACCTGGAACACGATGTCGACCGACACGCCGTTGCGGTACAGGTGCGAGAACACCTCGTCGACGGCGATCCGGCATTCGTCGAGCAGCACGCGCAGGTAGTTGACCTCGTGCAGCAGCTTGCTCGGGTCGCCGCCGTCCTCGACGGCCGCGTGCGCGGTCTCGACCGCGAGCATCGCGCGCGTGAGGCGGTAGAACGGCTGCGTTTCCAGCGGCTTGCGCGCGTCGTCGTCGGAGAGCCGGCTGCGCACCGTCTGCGACAGGCCGGTCGAGCTGATCTGGCAGGTCAGGTTGTGCAGCGCGGCCAGCAGGTCGCGCGAGAACGAACCCGGCTCGTGGCGCTCTTCGTCGGTGACGTCGAACGAGAACAGGTCGGCGAGGCGCGTGAGGAGATCGTCGGGCAGCGCGTCGATCCATTGCGCGTCTTCCGGCGTCGGGAACATCAGCGTGAAGAGCGCCGACAGCTCGCGGCGGTTCGGCGCCGGCGGGATCAGCGACGAGTCGATCCGTTCGAACAGCGCGCCGAAGAAGCCCGAGTGCACGGGCATGCCGGCGTCGCACAGGAGCGAGATGCCGTCGCACTCGCGCAGGATGCCGCGCAGGATGCGCGCGGCGTGCGCCTTCCATGCGGGGTTGCGATCGAGCACGTGGAACAGGTAGCGCAAGCGCGCGTGGGCCGGGTACGCGCGCGCATCGGCGTCGCGATCGGCCGGCGCGTCCTGCATCGTGCCGGTGCGGCGCAGCCAGTGCGCGAGCTCGATCAGCCATTCGCTGCGCTCGGCGTACGACGCATCGGCGTCGGCGTGCGCGAGCAGCGCATCGAGCTGGTGACCGGCATTGCGCGACGCGCGCCACTTCTTGATCAGGGTCGTCAGGGAACGAAACATAAACGGAATAGCGAAAGCCCTCGGCGGGCGGGTTCGGGATGCCGGCCGGGAAACGGCGCGGCGCCGGGGAGAACGGGTGAGACGGGGCAGGTTGCCGGACGATGCGAGGCGACCCGCGATGCGGCTGCCCCGCTGCGGTGCACGGTGCGGGCGCCGGGCGGCACGGCGGTCGGGCCGAACACGGCCCGGCGCCGCTGGCTGGCGCGCACGACGAGCGGCGCGGGCCTGAAAGTGCGTAGGATCGTCAATCGGGCCGGAAAACGCAAGCCGACCGCGTTGCACGAAGCCGGTTCCGGCCGACTTTGACAAACAATGTCATGGCCGGCCGCGGCCCCGCATCGCCGATGGCGGCCGGCGGTCGCTATCGGACGCGC
>NZ_LDVA01000110.1:0-105428 GCF_050768715.1 Burkholderia sp. ZZQ-2
CATCGCGCGGCGCCGTCCGCTTCGCCTGCCCGCCCTGCCGGTGTCCGATGCCGAGCCCGCGCGCGTGACCACGCGCGGCGGCCGGCGCCGCGCATAGTGCGCATCGTGTCCGTTTCATCATCGTCACCCCAACCATACGTACAACGACATGTTTCCCTTGACCCGTATTGCCGTCGCGCTGTCCGGCGCGATCTCCGTGCTCTCCGCGTCAGCCGCATGCGCACAAGGCGCCGCGCCGACCGACGCGCCGACCGCATCGACGCTGCCCGCGATCAACGTCAACGCGACTCGCGCGGCGGACTCGCTGACGTCGAAATCGACCGTCGACCTGAAGCGCACGCTCGACCAGACGGTCGGCTCGGTGGGCTTCGTCGATGCCGACAGCTACCAGAACACATACGCCTTCACGCTGCGCGACGTGCTGAAGGATGTGCCCGGCGTGTTCGTCGAGAACCGCTACGGCCAGGAGTTGCGCCTGTCGATCCGCGGCTCGGGGATTGCCCGCTCGTATCACACGCGCGGCCTCGAGATCCTGCAGGACGGCATCCCGACCAACCTCGCGGACGGCAGCGGCGACTACTACCAGATCGATCCGCTCGCGCTGCAGGCGGTGCAGGTCTACAAGGGTGGCAACGGCCTCGCGTACGGCGCATCGACCCTCGGCGGCGCGATCGACTTCGTCACGCCGACCGCCCACACCGCCGACGCGCCGAACATCGTGCGCGTGGAAGGCGGCAGCTACGGCACGGTGCGCACGAGCGCGCAGATCTCGCGCGTGATCGGCCCGCTCGACTTCCTCGCGAACTTCAGCGTCAATCATTCGGACGGTTATCGCGATCACGCGAAGGGGCAATACGAGCAGTTCAATGCGAACGTCGGCTACCGGTTCAGCCCGGCCGTCGAAACGCGCTTCTACGTCGGCGTGTACGTCGTCGACCAGCTGCTGCCGGGCACGCTGTCGCTGTCCGACGCGCTGAACAATCCGACCAGGGCAGCGCCGAACGCGATATCGGGCGATCAGGCACGCAACACGCGCACCGAGCGAATCGCCAACCGCACGACGGTGAAGCTCGATTCGGGCGAACTGCAATTCGACACGTGGGCGATTCACAAGAGCCTCTATCACCCGATCTTCCAGGCGCTCGACCAGGACGGCTGGACCTACGGTTTCGCGCCGCGCTACATCGGCCGCCTGATGCTCGGCGGGATGCGCAACGACCTGATCGTCGGCGCGCGCTTCTTCGGCGGCCGCACGCAGGCGAACCAGTACGTGAACGTCAACGGCAACAAGGGCGCGCAGACGCTCGACTCGACGCAGACGGCGTTCAACTATGAAGCGTACGTCGAGAACCGGCTGTTCTTCATGCCGACCGTCGCGCTGATGACGGGCGTGAAGGCGCTGCACTCGGTGCGCGAGTACATCGACAACGGCGGGCTGCCGCGCGACCCGAACTACCGCTCGACGAATGCGAGCTACAGCGGCGTCAATCCGAAGCTCGGGCTGCTGTGGCAGCCGGACGCGAACACCCAGGCCTACGTCGACATCACGCGCAGCCAGGACGTGCCCGACTTCACCGACCTCACGCAGACCTTCTCGAACACGACGCGCTTCACGCCGCTCGCGGCGCAGCACGCATGGACGATCGAATTCGGCACGCGCGGCTCGCGCGAGCGCGTGAGCTGGGACGTGACCGCCTATCGCTCGCTCGTGCGCGACCAGTTGCTGCAGTACACGACGAACCCGGACGTGCCGGCGGCGACGTTCAATGCGAACAAGACGGTGCTGCAGGGGATCGAGGCCGGTGCGTCGGTCGAACTGTTGCGCAACGTCACCGGCCGCGGCGCGGGCGACAAGGTCACGCTGTCCGGCATCTGGAACCTGAACGACTTCCGCTTCAAGAACGACCCGCAGTACGGCAACAACCGGATCGCGGGCGTGCCGCTGAACGTGCTGCGTGCGACGCTGGGGTACGCGCGCCCGAGCGGCTTCCACATCGCGGCCACGCTCGACTGGGTGCCGTCGGGCGCGTGGGCCGACGATGCGAACACGTTGCGCGTGCCGAGCTACGCGCTGCTCGGGCTGCAGGCCGGCTACGACTTCCGCAACGGACTGTCGCTGTTCGTCGACGCGCGCAACCTGACCAACAAGCGCTACGTCAGCGACATCAGCACCGTCGCGGATGCGCGCACCGCGAACACCGCGATCTTCTATCCGGGCGAAGGACGCAGCGTGTTCGCCGGCATGCGGTACGCGTTCTGATGCGCCGCCTGCGGCATGGCTCGTTACACAGATTCAAAGGAAACCGAAACATGAAGTTCAGTTCGATGCTGCCCGCCGCCTTGCTCGCGGCCTTCGCACCGGTCGGGCAGGCGCAGGAAAGCGACGCCGCGAACGCCGGCGCCACGCTTGCACCGATTCGCGTCAACGCACAGAAGGCAACACCGCTCACGCAACCGCTCGACACCGGCAGCCGTCTCGGCCTGTCGTCGCTCGAAACGCCCGCGAGCGTCGAACAGATCGATCGCAAGACGCTCGACACGCGCGGCGACAGTTCGATCGTCGACGCGGTGAGCCGCGCCGCCGGCATCAGCGCATCGCCGCATCCCGGCAACGGCGGCTCGGAGCTCGGCGCGCGCGGCTTCGTCGGCGCGTCGTCGGTCACGCAGCTCTATGACGGCGTGCGCCCGTACGGCGCGATCGGCATCACCTTTCCGTTCGATACGTGGTCGGTCGACCATATCGACGTGCTGCGCGGCCCGGCTTCGGTGATCTACGGCGAAGGGGCGATCGGCGGTGTCGTCAACATCGTCCCGAAGAAGCCGACGCGCGGCCCGATCCGCAACGAGCTGCAGGCGGGCAGCGGCACCGAGGGCACGGCGCGGGTCGCGTTCGGCAGCGGCGGCGCGATCAACGAAAAGCTGTCGTACCGCTTCGACATCAGCGGCAACCGCTCGTCGAACTGGGTGGACCGCGGCACCTCCCGCAACCTGTCGATCTCCGGTGCGCTGCGCTACGACGTGACGTCCGACCTGTACGTGACGGCGTCGTATGCGCAGGGCTTCCAGCATCCGATGCAGTATTTCGGCGTGCCGCTCGTCAACGGCGCGCGCGATCGTGCGCTCGACAAGAAGAACTACAACGTCGGCGACAGCGACATCGCGTTCCGCGACAGCTGGGCGACGGTATCGGCGAACTGGCAGCCGAGCGACAGCCTGAACGTGACGAGCACGCTGTATCGAATGAAAAGCAACCGTCACTGGAAGGATGCGGAGTACTACACGTACCTGCCGTCGACCGCACAGGTCCGGCGCAGCAGCTACACGGAAATCTTCCACGACCAGGAGCAGTACGGGAACGTGACGGCGGCCACCGTGACCACCGCGCTGCTCGGCATGCGCAACACGTTCTCGACGGGTGTCGAGTTCAATCACACGACGTTCCAGCACGACAACAACGCGCCCTATTCGGGCACGTCGACGGTCGACCCGTTCAACTTCGATCCGGGCAGCTTCATCAACACGGCCGGCACCTATCCGAAGTACCGCAGCCAGGCGAACCAGTACGCACTGTTCGCCGAGAACCGGCTGGCAATCACGCCGCGCTGGTCGGTGATCGGCGGGCTGCGCTACGACCACGCGAGCGTGAATCGCGACGATCTCGTGAACGGCGGCGCGTTCACGAAGGTGTTCGCGAACACGGGCTGGCGCATCGGCACCGTGTACGACGTGCAGCCCGGCTTCGCCGTGTACGGCCAGTATTCGGTCGCGGCCGACCCGATCAGCTCGCTGCTGTCGCTGAATGCGTCGAAGGCGAACTTCACGCTCGCGACCGGCCGGCAGATCGAAATCGGCGTGAAGCAGTCGTTCCTGGACGGCAAGGCGGAATGGACGCTCGCGGCATACCGGATCGTCAAGAGCAATCTGCTGACGGCCGATCCGCTGAACCCGAACCAGTCGATCCAGGTCGGCCGGCAGTCGTCGCGCGGGCTCGAGGCGACGGTCGGCGCGGAGATCGCGAAGGACTGGCGCGTCGACGCGAACGTGTCGATCCTGCGCGCGAAATACGACGACTTCCAGCAGACGTCCGGCGGCGCGACGGTCTCGCGCGCGGGCAACGTGCCGGTGTCGGTGCCGCAGCGGCTCGCGAACCTGTGGGTGAGCTGGCGCTTCGCGCCGGACTGGACGGGCATCGCGGGCGTCAAGTACGTCGGCAAGCGCTTCGCCGATACCGCGAACCAGCTCGTGATGCCGTCGTACACCACGGTCGACCTCGGCCTCGCGTGGAAGCCGCGCAAGGACACGACGATCACGGCGCGCGCGTACAACGTGTTCAATCGCCGCTTCGTGCAGTCCGCGTACTACAACGAGACGCAGTACCTGCTCGGCAACGACCGGCGGCTCGAAGTGCTGGCGAACTACCGGTTCTGACGCGGCGCGCGTGCCGCCGGCACAGGCACGGCGGCGCACATCACCGCGTGCCTGCCGCGCGCCCCGCCATCCACTTGCGGTAGCGCCGCGTCTGGCACTGCGCGGCCAGTTGCTGCCTGACCAGCGCGCGCAGCGGCGACACCTGCGGGTGCGTGCGCCGGCCTTCGCTGAGCCGCGTCAGCTGGAACTTGACGACGGCCATGTTGGCCAGCGCACCCAGTGCCTTGTTCTTCCACCGGATCGGCTGCAGCACCGGCGCGCTGTCCTTGCCGGCCCGCCAGTCGCGCGGCAGGTTCGGGTCGATCGACAAAGCGGTCGCGATGCCGACCATCGCCACGCCGCTGTCCACCACCTGCTCGGCCACCGCGCGGCGCCGGATGCCGCCCGTGACCATCAGCGGCATCTGCGCGACCGCCGTGATGTCGCGCGCGAATTCGAGGAAATACGCTTCGCGGGCCAGCGTGCGCCCGTCGCGCGCCTCGCCCTGCATCGCCGGCACTTCATAGCTGCCGCCCGACAGTTCGACGAGATCGACGCCCAGCGGATTCAGCAGTTCGACCACGCGCTTCGCATCGTCGGCGCTGAAGCCGCCGCGCTGGAAATCGGCCGAGTTCAGCTTGACCGCGACTGCAAATTCCGGCGGCACCGTCGCACGCACGTCCCGCACGATATCGAGCAGCAGGCGTGCGCGATTCTCGATGCTGCCGCCCCACCGGTCCTGCCGGCGATTCGTCAGCGGCGACAGGAACTGGCTCAGCAGATAGCCGTGCGCCGCGTGAATCTCCACGCCGGTGAAGCCGCACTGCTGCGCAAGTTGCGCGGCGCGCACGAAGCGCCGCTGCACATCGTCGATATCGGCTTGCGTCATCTCCTTCGGCACCGGGAACTGCTTCGACAGCGCACCGAGCTCGAGCGGCACGGCCGACGGCGCGAGCGTCGTCTGGCCGAGCGCCGCCTGCATCTGGCGCCCCGGGTGATTGATCTGCATCCATGCGTGCGCGCCGCCCGAGCGCGCCACCTCCGCCCAGCGACGGAAGCGGCCGAGATGCGCGTCGCTCTCGAGCACGACCCCGTTCGGCCCCGTCATCGCGCGGCCGTCCACCATCACGTTGCCGGTCAGGATCAGGCCGACCTCGCCGTCGGCCCACGCCTGGTACAGGCGCAGCAATGCGTCGGATGGCGCGTGGTTCGCATCGGCCATGTTCTCTTCCATCGCGGCCTTGGCCAGACGGTTCGGAATCACCGCCCCGTTGGGCAGTGTCAGCGGCGTAAACAGGTTCATGGAGGGCACCCTCGATTGACGATGCCCAACGATAACTTTAAAGTCAACTTCAAGGTCAAGCCCCCTCGGAGCACCGCATGAAAATCGGCGAACTGGCACGCGCCAGCGGCATCGCGGCGTCGCGCATCCGCTTCTACGAAGCGAGCGGCCTGCTCGAACCGGCCCGACGCCAGGCAAACGGTTATCGGGAATACGGGTCGGAAGCGTTGACGCGGCTCGCGATCATCGACCGCGCGCAGCGCGCGGGTTTTGCGCTCGACGAAATCCGCGCGCTGCTGCCGCCCGATCTCGGCGCGTGGCCGCGCGACGAACTGCTCGTCGCGCTGCGCCACAAGGTCGACGAAATCGTGCTGCTCGAACAGCGTCTCGCGCAGAACCGGCAACATCTAGAGACACTGATCGACGAGATCGAGAACAAGCCGGCGGGCGAGGATTGCGCGGGCACCGCGCAACGGATGCTCGACCGGCTGTGCGCGCAGGCCGACGCACCGCCGGCGCCCGCGTCCGTGCCGGTCCCGAGGCCGACGCGCAAGCGCGCATGACCGGTTACACTGCGCCCCCCCCGACGAACAATCAACCCGCGCTGCGGCGAGACGAGTCGGCGCGTGTGCGCCGGCTTTCGCGGCGCGACCTCCAGACCCGATCCGCATGACGATCTCCCGCATCACCGGATTCCTCGTCGCCGCGCTGCTGACGTTCGGCATCGGCGGCACCTACGCCGCGACGTGCGGCGACACGCCTTCTTCGATCCGTTGCCCGGATACAGCCGATCTTCCGGACGACATCGTCGCGCAGCTTCCCGCCGGCTACGAAGCGCTGGATGCCGCGTCGGGGCGCCTGACCGACAGCCCCCGCATCGGCTATGTCGTCGTCGCGCACCAGCCCGACGATTCGATGCGCAACGCATCGCTGCGTCCGCTGATGATCTTCCTGCCGGGCAAGGACGGGCACTACCGGCTCGCGGCGCGCAACGACACCGTGATCATGAAAGCCGACGAAGGCGGGATGGGCGACCCGTATCTCGATGGCGTCGCCGAGAACGCGCTCACGATCGAACCCCGCACCTTCACGGTCGAACAGGGCGTATTCGCGGGGCCGAGCCACTGGCGCGACCGCGTGACGTTTCGCTACGACGCCGCGCACCGCACGTGGGTGTTCCATCGCGAAGTCATGCGGAACTGGCGGCTCAACGACGACCCGAACGGCGATGCGCTGAAAGCCGACCCGGTGCGCGTCACGCGCGCCAACGCGGCGAAAGCCGTCACGTTCGAAGCGTGGCGGCCGGGTTACTGGTGTGATTCGGCCGAGCGGCGCGGAACCGATCCGGCTTGCAGCAAGCAGCATTGACGGCTGCATAGCTGCGCGGCTGACGATGCGGGCGTGCTTGCTTGCGGGCAAGCGATATGCGCGGATGCTGCCACACCACACGGGCGGCGTGCCTGCCGGCACGCGCCATCGTTAGCGGCCGCGCGGATTTCCTTACGTCGCAGGTAATCGACGCGCGCGGCCCGCGCCGCGATCATGGCTCCATCGACTCACCTCACGCCACGGAGCCCGCCATGACCGCCTACGCCATCGCCCACCTGCACGACGTCGAGATGTGCGACGACATCGTCGAGTACCTCGAACGCATCGACGGCACGCTCGCGCCGTATGACTGTCATTTCGTGATTCACGGCGCACGGCCGGAGATACGCGAAGGCGTGTGGCGCGGCGACCTGGTCGCGATCGCGTTCCCCGATCTCGCCACCGCGCGTGCATGGTACGAATCGGATGCGTACCGCCAGATCCAGCCGCTGCGCGCACGTCACGCGAGCGGCCCGCTGATCCTGATCGACGGCGTCGACGCGCGGCACCGCGCGACCGACATCCTCCGCTGAGCCGCGGCAGCAGCGACGCCGGCGGCGCTTACGACGCGTTGCGCTCCATCGGCTCGCCGACGACGAACCCGCCGCCCTGGAAACGCTGGGCGGGATCGTCGTAATCGGCGGTCGGCGCCGCCACCGGGAACAACCCGGCGAACTGCTCCGAACTGTCGCGCGGGCGGAAGCCGAGGAAGCCGACCTTCGTGTTGTCCCACCACTTCACCGGATTGTCCGACGCGCCGTACACGATCGCATGCCCGACGCGGTTCGTCAGCAGCGAGCAGCGCACGAGCTCGATGAAGTCGCGATAGCTGAGGAACGTCACCAGCATGCGCGGATTCTTCGGTACTTCGAACGACGAGCCGATCCGCAGGCATACCGTCTCGATCCCGAAGCGGTCGAAGTAATAGCGCGACAGCGATTCGCCGAAGCACTTCGTCACGCCATACAGGCTGTCGGGGCGCAGCGGCGAATCGGCATCGAGCACTTCCGTGACCGGATGGAAACCGATCGCATGATTCGAGCTCGCGAACACGACGCGCTTCACGCCATGCTTGCGCGCGGCTTCGTACAGGTTGTACGTGCCGGTGATGTTCGCACCGACGAGATCGTCGAACGGCGCATCGACCGAAATGCCGCCGAGGTGGACGATCGCGTCCACGCCGTCGACGAGCTGCATCACGGCCGGGCGATCGGCCAGGTCGACGACGCGGGTTTCTTCATGCGCGGCCGCATCGCCGAGCGTCGCGATGTCGCTGACGCGCACGACGTCGGCCCAGTCGGCGAGCGCGCCGCGCAACTGGCGGCCGAGGTTGCCGGCCGCGCCCGTCAGCAGCAGGCGCCCGAACGGTTTGCGCGCGCCGGTGGATGAGGCGTTCATCGAATCTCCTTGAATCTGACCTGAAATCTGACTGAATCGGAAAACGTTTTCCAACTATACGCGGGAGCGCGACCGAACGTCAATGGCCGAACCCGCTCGCAGCCATCCGCATTTTCCCGATATCGGCGCGTGGCCGCACGGCCCCGTTTTCTGCCACAATCCGGCGTTATCGAACGAAAACGTTACCCTCCGCATGAAAAAAGTTTCCCCGACGATCCGCGACGTGGCGGCGGAAGCCGGCGTGTCGGTCGCGACGGTATCGAAGTACGTGAACGGCACGCAGCGCTTTTCGCCGACCGTCGAAGCCCGGCTCAAGGAGGCGATCGACCGGCTCGGCTACCGTTCGAACCCGCTCGCGCGCTCGATGATTACCGGCCGCACGCGCACCATCGGCCTCGTGATCCTCGACATCAGCAACCCGCACTTCACGAACGTGGTGAAGGGGGCGAACCGCGTCGCGCTGCAGCACGACTACACGCTGCTGCTCGTCGATACCGAGGAGAGCCAGGCACGCGAGCGCTCGCTGATCGAGGCGCTCGCGCAGCGCGTCGACGGGCTGATCGTCAGCACGCGGATGCCCGACGACGAAGCCGGCTGGATGCTCGACCTCAACAAGCCGCTCGTGCTGCTGCGCCGCAGCCCCGGCCTGCCGATTCCGAGCGTCGGCATCGACAACCGGCTGTCGACCTACATGCTCGCGCGCCATCTGCTCAATCTCGGCCACACGCGCATCGCGTATCTCGGCTTCGGCACCGCGCGCGTGAACGACGAGCGGATCCAGGGCGCGCGCGACTGCCTCGCCGAAGCCGGGCTCACGCTCGACGTGCACGATGCGCATGCGCCGACCGCCGAGGCCGGCGAGCGCGCGTGTTCGCGCGTGATGCTCGGGCCGCAGCGTCCGCAAGCCGTGATCTGCTACAACGACCTGATCGCGCTCGGCTTCATGAAGGAAGCCGCGTCGCTCGGCTTCCGGCTGCCGCAGGACGTGTCGGTCGCGGGCATCGACAACGTGCCGTACGGCGAATACGCGGCGCCCGCGCTGACGACCGTCGACATCCAGAGCGAGAACATGGGTGAGCTCGCGATGCAGAAGCTGATCGACGCGCTCGCGGGGCGCACCGACGCGAGTTATTCGACGTTCGAGCCGCGGCTGATCATGCGCGCGTCGACGGCCGCGGCCGGTTGAGCGCCCTGCCCCGCGCCTCCAAAAAAACGCGCCGCCCAAGGGCGGCGCGTTCGTTTGCGGACATGCGATGACGTGACTACGTGACTACGCGATCACGCCTTTACGCGTCGAGTTGCGCCGGCTTCATCCTCGGCGTGAGCATGTGCATCACGGCCAGCGCGAGCAGGTAGGCCGACGCACCGATCGCGAACAGCACCCAGTAGTGGCCCGTGCGCTGCAGCACCTGGCCGATCACTTCCGAGAACAGCACGCCGCCGATCGAACCGGCCATCCCGCCGATCCCGACCACCGATGCAACCGCGCGGCGCGGAAACAGGTCGGACGCCGTCGTGAACAGGTTCGCCGACCAGCCCTGGTGCGCGGCGGCGGCGAGGCCGACGATCAGCACCGCGACCCACAGGCTCTGCACCTGCGACACGAACGCGATCGGCAACACGCAGCACGCGCAGATCAGCATCGCCGTCTTGCGCGCGCGGTTCACGCTCCAGCCCGCGCGCAGCAGCATCGACGACAGCCAGCCGCCACCGATGCTGCCAACCGTCGTCAACGCATAGATGCAGACGAGCGGCAGGCCGATGTGCTGCATGTCCATCCCGCGCGATTCGTTGAGCCACTTCGGCAGCCAGAACAGGTAGAACCACCACACCGGGTCGGTCAGGAACTTGCCGATCAGGAACGCCCACGTTTCGCGCTTGCGGATCAGTTCGCCCCAGCGCGGCGCGCCGGCGTTCGCGTTCGCCGCGTCGAGCGCTTCCGCTTCGTCGCGCGGCTCGTCGTATTCCGCGGCGAGCGCGCGCGTATCGGCCTGGCGATAGAGCACGAGCCACACCGCGAGCCACACGATGCCGATCGCGCCGATGATCACGAACGCCGCACGCCAGCCGTAGGCCACCGCGATGGCCGGGATGATCGCCGGCGCGAA
The DNA here is from genome assembly GCF_050768715.1 of Burkholderia sp. ZZQ-2. Classification (NCBI taxonomy): domain Bacteria; kingdom Pseudomonadati; phylum Pseudomonadota; class Betaproteobacteria; order Burkholderiales; family Burkholderiaceae; genus Burkholderia; species Burkholderia sp. ZZQ-2. Next base: position 10,564 of record NZ_LDVA01000110.1, read on the forward strand.
CACCGCGCCGATGTTCGCGCCCGAGTTGAAGATGCCGGTGGCGAGCGCACGTTCGCGGCGCGGAAACCATTCGGCCGTCGTCTTGATCGCGGCCGGGAAGTTGCCGCCCTCGCCGATCCCGAGCAACGCACGCACGAACGCGAAGCCCATGACCGAGCCGACCGCCGCGTGCAGCATCGCGGCGATGCTCCACACCAGCATCGCGACCGCGTACGAGACGCGCGTGCCGAGCCAGTCGACGATCCGCCCGAAGCCGAGCAGGCCGAGGGCGTAGAACGCGGAAAACGCCATCACGATGCGGCCGTACTGCACCTGGGTCCAGCCGATGTCGTGCTGGAGCATCGGTGCGAGCAGGCCGAGGATCTGCCGGTCCATGTAGTTGATCACGGTCGCGAAAAACAGCAGCGCACAGACGGTCCAGCGGTAGCGGCTGGCGGCCGCGCGCACGGCGCCGACGACGGCAGATTGCATGAATGTCTCCGATGCGCGGCCGCGCCCGTCGCGCCGCACGGTATTCGTTGACCGGCGACCGGCGCCGGGGCGGACGGCGGCGCGCTGTCGCGCACGGCCGAATCCGCCGATCAATCTGGAAAACGTTTTTCAAAGGATAGGTCGTCAGCCGGCGCCCTGTCAGTCGGGGATTTCGATGAGTCATCTCAAATTGGTCGCGGCAAAAGAGACGACTGTTTCGTGGCTGGGCATTAACCGTTTTCTGGGAGGCAACATAAAGCCGGACGCCGCCGCACGGGGTCAGGAGATCACGACGTCGCGCCGGAAAACACAGCCCTACAGGTTCCACGCGCCGGGCACCGAACCCGCCTCGCGCTCGGAACAAATTTCAACTGCCGTCCCGCCAATGGAGGCACGCTTGAGTACAGCGCGCGATGCACGCGGCCAGATGCTTCACACGCCGCATGCGTGCCGTAGAGCACAATTTCGCGAATCGTTACGATGACGGCCACTACCAATGCGCCCTGTCAGTCAATACAAGGCCGTCAAACAATCCAGTACACTCGTCACAAAGCCCGACCTCGAAACGTCACAACAACACAAAACTGTCGTCATGCTCAAAATCCTTTGCACCTGCCTGCAAATCCTCATTGGCTTCTATTGGGCGGGGGACATGGCGCGCCAAAATCCGAAAATCAATGATTTCGTCGCGCATCTCGAGAATGGCTACGGGAGCTTCAATAATCGCCTGAAGGATATCAAAGTAATCGAGGGCTTGAATTCCTTGAGAAAGGTATACCGCTATATATCAATAGCATCGATTGCGTTATTTTTCATCCTGCCCAGGATGATCGGCCCCAATCGAATGTTGGCCGGTTATCTGTCGACCATCGGCATGCTCAGCATGTTCGGCTGGTTTTCAATAAAGTGGTGCGTGGATCACAAGAGTGCAATCACGGGAATAAGACCTCAGGTAGGTCTGATGATATTCGGACCGATCGTTCTAGGCGCATCGGACGTGTTCCTCGGCACTCCGTTTATGGCAATCCTTTCGCAGCCGCTCTATAAAATTGCCACCATCTCCGGTTTCCATGTTCCGCAATTGACCAATCCAATTGCAATTGGCGGGAGCCTTTCCCTTGTCTTCGCGGCATTCTTTCTCATTTACTACGTAATCACGTGGTTAGTTGCCGCACCGGCTGCATTTCTCTCCGCTGCGCTGATCTTGCTGCCCGTTGCGGCGGCGAGACTGATTCATACGATCGCGCCGCGAAAAGCCTTCGTCGGCCTGACCTTTATACTTTTCGCAGCGGCAAGCCTTGGCCTGCTCTCGCTCTAACCACGGATACAACGACGGCATATGCGGCCCCTTCACGGAGAGATGTTGCGATGACTCCCGCTCACCTGATTCCGAGCCCGCTGGGCGACATCGCGCTACGTATCGAGGACGATGCGCTGACGGGCCTCTACTTCGTCGGCCAGAAATACTTCCCGCCGGTTGCGATCGTGACCGAAGCGGACGCGCTCGCGACGCCACCGATCGCGCGCAAGGTCGCGGAAGAAATCGCCGAGTATTTCACCGGCACGCGCGAAACGTTCTCGGTGCCGATTCAACTGCGCGGCACCGCGTTTCAGCGACGTGTATGGAAGGAACTGCTCGCGATTCCGTTCGGCGAACTCGTGACGTATGGCGACATCACCGAGCGCGTCGGGTTGCCGATGAGCGGCGCGCGCGCCGTAGGCGGCGCGGTCGGGCGGAACCCGGTGTCGATCATGGTGCCGTGCCATCGCGTGGTCGGCGCATCGGGCAGCCTGACCGGTTATGCGGGCGGGATCGACCGCAAGCGTGCGCTGCTGTCGCTCGAAGGCGCGGGATTCGAGCGCGGCGCCCGCCATCCGGCGCAGCAGGCGCTCGCGTTCTGAGCGAGGGCGGGCCGCCGCGTCACGCGCTCAGCACGGGCCGGCGCGCTTCACGCTTCGCATATGCGCCGGGCGTCACGCGGAATTTCGCCTGGAACAGCGCGATGAACGACGACGTCGAGTCGTAGCCCAGTTGCGCGGCCACCGCGCCGATCGGCTCGCCCGCATCGAGCAGCGGCAGCGACGCCAGCAGCCGCACCGCCTGCCGCCATTCGGTGAACGACAACCCCGTGTCCTGCCGGAACAGCCGCGACAGCGTCCGTCGCGTCGCACCGACCTGATGCCCCCATTCGTCGAGATTGCGCGTATCGCCCGGATACGCATGCAACGCACGCGCGATTTTCAGCAGACGCGGATCGCGCGGCAGCGGCACCGTCAGCGGCGCCGCCCGCATCCGTGCGATCCGGTCGGCGATCAGGCAGACGAGCGCGCCGTCCGGCCCCGTTTCGTCGTAATTCACCGGCAATTCGGCCGTGGCGATCACCAGCTCGCGCAGCAGCGGCGTCATGCAGAGGATCGCGCAATCGTCGTGCACGTCGTCGCGCGCGATCGCCGCGTCGAGATACAGGCTGTGGAACGCGACACAATCGCGCGTCGACACCGCATGCGGCACGCGCGGCGGTATCCACATCGCATAGTGCGGCGGCAGCAGCTGCCGGCCCGACGGCGTCGACACCTCGAGCACGCCGCTCGTCGCATACATCAGCTGCGCCCACGGATGACTGTGCGCGTCGACGCTCGCGTTGCCGGGAATCTCGAACGCACGCACATACAGCGGCCTCGGCAGGCGCGCCATCGGCGGCACCGCGTAAGGGTCACCCGATTGTCCCGCCAGCAACATAAGACGTCCTCCGAAGGTCATTGCACGAACGAGCGCGATGCTACCGTGGGGGCTCTTCTTTCACACGGCTTCAGCCCATGAGCGCTCATACCCGCACCACCCGCAAGACCGTCACCGCGATCCGTTCGACCAAGGGCGTCGGCAGCCTCGTCTCGCTGACCGCCTACTCCGCGCCGATGGCGAAACTCGTCGACGAAGTGGCCGACGTGATCATCGTCGGCGACTCCGTCGGCATGGTGCTGTACGGGATGCCCGATACGCTGCGCGTCACGCTCGACATGATGATTGCACATGGCGCGGCCGTCGTACGCGGCGCCGCGCAGGCGTGCGTCGTCGTCGACCTGCCGTTCTCGACTTATCAGGAATCGCCTGCGCAAGCGTATCGCTCCGCCGCGCGCCTGCTCGCCGAAACCGGCGCGCAGGCCGTGAAGCTCGAGGGCGGCAGCGAGATGGCCGACACGATCCGCTTCCTGACCGAGCGCGGCATCCCGGTGATGGCGCACGTCGGCCTCATGCCGCAGCAGGCCAACGCGACGGGCGGCTTCCGCGCGCAGGGGATGGACCCGCGCTCGGCCGCGCAGGTGTTCGACGCCGCGTGCTCGGCCGAACGGGCCGGCGCGTTCGGCGTCGTCATCGAAGGCACCGCCGAAGCGCTCGCACGCCACCTGACCGAAACGCTGACGATCCCGACGATCGGCATCGGCGCATCGCCGGCGTGCGACGGGCAGGTGCTCGTGACCGAGGACATGATCGGCGCTTTCGATGCGTACACGCCGCGCTTCGTGAAGCGTTACGCCGATGCGAACGCCGTGATGCGCGACGCGATCCGCCAGTACGCGCACGACGTGCGGCAGCATGTGTTCCCGGAGCCCGCGCATTGCTTCGGGTATGGCAAGCCGCTGCAACTGATCGAAACGGCCGACGCGGCCGCGTAATCGCATCGCCGGCGCATCGTGAACCTTGCGATCGCTTCACGCGCGCTTGCGCATCGCATGCGTGACCCGCGCGTTCGCCTCGAATTTCGCGCGATGTGTCGAGAAGAACGTCCGCACGTTGCGGACGTTCGATGCACCGGTGAACAGCCGGCGCGCGAATTCGTCGTATTCGGCGACGTCGGCCAGATCGGCCACCACGACGAAATCGGGCCCCGGCGACACGCGGTAGCACTGCGTGACAGCCGGCTCCGCGCATACGTACGCTTCGAACGCGTCGTAGTCTTCCGCCGTCTGCCGGTCGAGACTGATCTCGATCAGCGCGGTGACGGCCGTGCCGATCGCCACCGGGTCGAGCACCGCGACCTGCCGACGGATCACGCCCGCCTCCGTCAGCCGCCGCACGCGGCGCATGCAGGTGGGCGGCGACGACAGCGCGCGCTCGGCGAGTTGCAGGTTCGACACCGACGCGTCGTCCTGCAGGATCGCGAGAATGCGCAGGTCGAGATCGTCGAGGGTGATGCCGGCCATCGGCGGCTCCTTCCGGTCAGGGCGTGAAATTTAATTTCAACATGATAGACGATCAACCATCCATTTCATTTGTTCTTGTATTTTGAAATTTAATTCCATCAGACGGCCTCTACCATCGCTCTCACTGATCCAGACAGGACATTTACGGAGCGCGATATGTGTGGAATTGTCGGGGCGGTCGCCCAGCGGGACATCCTGCCGAACCTGGTCGACGGCCTGAAACGGCTCGAATACCGCGGTTACGATTCATGCGGCGTGGTGGTCTACCGCGACCGGGCGCTGGCGCGCGCCCGCAGCGTCGACCGCGTCGCGAACCTGCAGCGCGAGATCGCCGGGCAAGCGCTGTCGGGCTACACCGGCATCGCGCACACGCGCTGGGCCACGCATGGCGCGCCCGTCACGCTCAACGCGCATCCTCACTTTTCGCCGAGCGACGCGAACGCGCGCATCGCGCTGTCGCATAACGGGATCATCGAAAACTGCGATCAACTGCGCGCCGAACTGCAGGCGCAAGGCTACGTGTTCGCGAGCCAGACCGACAGCGAGGCGATCGCGCACCTGGTCGACCACCTGTACGACGGCGATCTGTTCGATGCGGTACGGCGCGCGGTCGCGCGACTGCGCGGCAGCTATGCGATCGCGGTGATGTGCCGCGACGAGCCGCACCGGATCGTCGGCGCGCGCGACGGGATGCCGCTCGTCGTCGGCGTCGGTGAGGGCGAGAATTTTCTGGCGTCCGACGCGATTGCGCTGTCGGGGATCACCGATCGGATCGCGTACCTCGAGAACGGCGACGTTGCCGATATCCAGCTGCATCGCTACTGGATCGTCGATGCCGCCGGCCAGCGCGTCGAGCGCGCGGTGCAGCGGGTCGCCGCGCATAGCGGCGCGGCCGATCTCGGGTCGTATCGCTACTACATGCAGAAGGAGATCTTCGAGCAGCCGCAGGCGGTGGCCGATACGCTGCTCGATGTGTCTTCGATCATGCCGGAGCTGTTCGGCGACGGTGCGTGGCGGGTTTTCAACGACGTCGATTCGGTGTTGTTGCTCGCATGTGGCGGGAGTTATCACGCGGCGCTCACGGCGAAGTATTGGATCGAGAGCATCGCGAAGCTGCCGGCCAGCGTGGAAATTGCGAGCGAGTTTCGCTATCGCGACAGTGTGCCGAACCCGCGCACGCTCGTCGTCGCGGTGTCGCAAAGCGGCGAGACGGCCGACGTGCTCGGCGCCGTGCATGTCGCGAAGCAAAGCGGGATGATGCATACGCTCGCGATCTGCAACGTTGCGACGAGCGCGTTGATGCGGGAATGCGCGCTGCAGTTCGTCACGCGCGCGGGAGTCGAGATCGGGGTGGCTTCGACGAAGGCATTTACGACGCAGCTCGTCGCGCTGTTTCTGCTCACGCTATCGCTTGCGCAAATGCGTGGGCGATTGAGCGACGACGCGGAGAAGGAACATCTGCGGGCGCTGCGGCATCTGCCCGATGCGATGTCGAAAGTGCTCGCGCTGGAACCGCAGATCATGGCGTGGTCGGAACTGCTCGCGAGACGCGACAACATGCTGTTTCTCGGGCGCGGGATGCATTATCCGATCGCGCTCGAGGGCGCGCTGAAGATGAAGGAGATTTCTTATATTCATGCGGAGGCTTATCCGGCCGGGGAGCTGAAGCACGGGCCGCTGGCGCTCGTCAGCAACGAGATGCCGGTGATTGCAGTGGCGCCGAACGACATGCTGCTCGAGAAACTCCGGTCGAACATGCATGAGGTCAGTGCGCGAAATGGCCGTCTTTTTGTGTTCTCTGATGTGGACTGCGGGTTGGTGCCGGGCGACGGGATCGAGGTCATTCGGCTCAATGAATACTACGGGCCGCTTTCGCCGATTCTGCATACGGTGCCGATGCAACTGCTGGCGTATCACGCGGCGTTGGCGCGGGGGACGGATATCGATAAGCCGAGGAATCTGGCTAAGTCGGTGACGGTGGAGTGAGGGGGGGCGGGTGTGCTGAGGTGCATTAATTTCAGTTACAGACACCCGATTCAGGTTTGGTTACGAGGGTCTTTTGTGCCGCCGCGCCAAGCCGATGTCGACACGCGAGCGTGCTTGCCGGCGCTCGCTTCTACCGACGAAATAACCGTCCACGGTCTCATCCGGACGACGGCAATGTGCCTGCTCAGGCACTGCCCACCTAATGTCGAGCTTCGGAACTCATATCACGGCGGGGGCACTCGAGAGGTCATCGCGTCGCGGGTCTTGAAGCGGAAAGTGCGTTTGCAGCAGTACTGTGACTTGCTCGATACCGTGCAGCACACCGGACCGATAATCGCCTTGCTGGAAATGAGCTTCCATGGCCTGGCAAATCGCCTCCCATTCGCGGCTGTCCACCCTGGCGTGTATGCCCCGGTCGACGACAATTTCGACGTCCCGGTCCGCAAGAAGCAGATAGATGAGAATGCCGTTGTTGTGCTCGGTGTCCCAGACCCGCAGGTCCGAGAAAACCTCGATGGCACGGTCCCTCGCAGAGATGCCTCTCAGCAAGGCTCCGATGTGCAGCGCCCCCTCTACAGCAAACCTGACTTGACCGACATGCGCGCGATGACTTGCACGGACAGCCTCTTCGATCGAGATTAGCGTCTGACGGGGAAATGCCTTGTCGACCCGCCAGTGGGTCGCGAAAAGATGCCGGAACAGACGTTTCAGGTCCATGCTCACCACCGTCCCGATGCGCCGCCGCCGCCGAAGCCCCCACCGCCTCCGCGAAAGATGTCGCGATTCGAATCACGACCGAAACGCCCACCGCTGCCGCCGATGAAGCGCCCGCCAGCGGCTCTCGTACCGCCGCCCAGCAGCGTGAAGAGCAGCGCCATCAAGCCCGCCGCGATGGCGACAAGAAGCGCCTGCGACAAAATCCATGCGAGTACGCCAACGACGCCGCCTGTCACGACGGCGCCTGGCAGTCGGCCAAACATGGCGCGCAGCAGCCCGCCTGCCATGACCGTCAGGAGGAAGAGGACGGGAAGCAACCGCCCGGCGCCGTCGCCTGACAGAGCTCGCCGCTGCGGCGGAGATAACGGTTCGCCGCTGGTTACGCGCATGATGGCGTCGAGGCCAGCCGTGATGCCACCGTAGAAGTCCCCGTTTCGGAAACGCGGAACTATCGCCTCGTTGATGATGCGACTGCTCGTCGCATCGGTGAGCACGCCTTCGAGGCCGTACCCGACCTCGATTCGAAGCGCTCGGTCGTTCTTGGCGACAATCAGCAACACACCGTCGTCGATGTTCTTGCGCCCAAGCTTCCATTGCTCGACGACTCGCATCGAATACTGTTCGATGGTTTCGGGCTCCGTGGTCGAAACGATGAGAACAGAAATCTGCGTTCCCCGTTTCGCCTCGAACGCTCTCAACATCGTCTCGAGGCTGACCAACTGGTCACCGGTCAGCGTTCCAGTCACATCGGTGACTCTCGATGTGAGCGGCGGGATAACGGCGTCCGCGCGGGCGCACGGTCCTCCCAAGACGAAGAGGGCCAAGGCGAAGGCCATCGCCAGTCGGAACATGTTCAATTGGAGGCCTTGCCCGCAGATGCCGGCGTCGAGCCGAAGTCGACCCGAGGCGGTTTCGAAATCTCGGCTTCGTTGCTCACCGAGAAGTTGGGGCGCTCCAGATAGCCAAATGCCTTCGCAGTCAAATTTTCCGGGAACGATCGTATCGTCGTGTTGTACGCCTGGACGGACCGAATGTATCGGTTTCGGGCTACGGCAATGCGATTTTCCGTACCCTCGAGCTGCGCCTGAAGATCCCGGAAGTTCGCGTCCGACTTCAATTGCGGATAGTTCTCCGATACCACGAGCAGACGCGACAGAGACGACGTGAGCTGCCCCTGCGCCGCTTCAAACTTTGCAAACGCCTGCGGGTCGGCAATGATTTCCGGCGTGGCGCGAATCGAGCCGACTTGGGCCCGGGCCTCCGTCACGCTTACGAGCACTTCCTTTTCCTGATTCGCATACCCCTTCACCGTGCTGACGAGATTGGGAACCAGGTCAGCACGCCGTTGATATTGATTTAGAACTTCCGACCAACTGGCCTTCACCTGCTCGTCTTCGCTCTGGATGGCGTTATAGCCACACCCTGAGAGCGACAGCACGCTCAGCGCCAACGCGCCCGTCAGAAGTGCACGGGCCAGACGGCGCCGTGCGGAGATTGCTGCTGAGTTTGTCAACATGCACGCGCCTCTGTCCGATATTCCCCGGCATTGCGCCGCTCACCGGTGCACTGCCTATCGTAAGTAGCCGGACGGTCGCAGGGTTGACGCACGTCAACGCTGCACTGTCGAGCGCGCCGGGAACGACGTACCACCTCGGTCGCGTGTCGGCTCCGGGGGCTTGCTACGTATGAACAATTCGGCACGTGGTTCGTTGAGCCACATCAAGCCATCGAAGGGGCGTCAGCATAGAGTGGCTTCAGGGCTCGACCGGCTCTCGAGAACCATGCTCATGGAGAACAAGATGGCATTCCCGCGAAAACTCGCAATCGCAATTACGGCGCTCGGCATGGCCAGTGCCGTTGCAATCGCCGGTACGCCGGTGGCCGGCGACAGTGCAGCTCACGACGCCCATCATCCGAATAAGGCGGCAGCAAAAGCGCCGGGCAAGTCAAACCGCGAGGCGGACGACCAAATGCAGGCCATGCGCGCCATGCACGAAAAGATGATGAACGCGAAGACGCCTGAAGAGCGCGCTGCCCTGATGGACGAGCAAATGAAAGTCATGCAAAACGGCATGGGCATGATGGAAATGATGGGCGCTCACTCGTCCGGTATGCCGATGTCGTCGCGGCAGGGCAGTATGGAAATGCGCATGGACATGATGCAAATGATGATGCAGGCAATGATGGACCGTCAGGCTGCTCGGGAGCATCCGGCGGAGAAGTGACGATACGAAACAGGAGGCAGCCATGGATGACAGTCCGCATGCTGGTCGGTCGTTCTGGAAATCGCGGTCGGCCATTGCGCTCGCAGGCTTCACTGCAATCGCACTCTTCCTGTTACTCACGGAACATCGCGCCCATTTCCTTGGCGTGTTGCCCTATTTGCTGTTGCTCTCGTGCCCGCTGATGCATCTGTTTATGCACCATGGGCACGGGCATCATGGGACAAAATCGACCGATGGGCGCCCCGATTCGGGAGACAGTCATGACCAGCATCGGTGACGGTTACGGGCTGTGGAGCCTCGTTGCTATCAATTCTCTGTTCTTCATCATCTTCGCGTTCAGCTTCTTCAAGCCGGCAACAAAGCGGGACTGGAGAACGTTCGGTGGATTCTCCGCTTTCATCGTCGCGCTATTCGCGGAGATGTACGGGTTTCCGCTCACCATCTATTTGCTGTCGGGTTGGTTGCAGACGCGCTTTCCCCAGGCCAATTTGCTGTCGCACGACGCTGGACACCTCTGGTGGACCCTGACCGGCAGACACGGCGACCCGCATGGCGGACTTCCGCATCTCCTCAGTTTCTTCCTGATATTGGGCGGCTTCTACTTGTTGTCCACCGCATGGCACGTACTGTATGAAGCTCAGCGTAACAACGAGTTGGCCACCACCGGGCCCTACTCGAAGATCCGACATCCCCAGTACGTCGGATTCGTCGTCATCATGCTGGGCTTCCTGCTCCAATGGCCCACGCTCGTGACCTTGGCCATGTTTCCTGTTCTGGTTTTCATGTACGTTCGACTAGCCAGACAAGAGGAGCGCGATTCGGAGGCACGGTTCGGCGCTGCGTGGCGTGAATACGCGGCACACACGCCGCGCTTCGTGCCGAACTTGTTCGGAAAACGCCCGGCTCGAGTACATTGATTTCAGACGGCTCCCCGTAGCTGGCGCTGCCGCCGAACTCAATCGCACTCTTCCGGGATGAGGAGGCTGGCATGAAGCCCTTCAAGACTGGCGTGACGCTCTCGGCCACGGTTGTGCTCTTCTATGTCCTATGCACGCTCGTATGGATGGCACTTCCCGAACCGTTCATGAACTTCATGAACGCACTTTTTCACGGACTCGATTTCCGGCGTCTCCAGACGGGCGAGCCATTGTCCTGGTGGTTTGTTGTCTACCCGGCCTTTGTGTTCGCGGTCTGGTTCTTTGCAGCCGGCGTCTTCTTCGCGTGGTTACACAACCGCTTGAGTGAACCCAATTGACGCAATTCCGTACGCCTGCCCATCCCCCTGCAACGGAAAAGCGTGGAATGAACGTTGCTCCGCGCTATCGCTCAACACATCGAAGCGTCGTCACCGGCGTGCCCCGACTTGACAATAGGGACTCACCGTTCGCGGCACCGCCGTTACGCCAATATCGAACGCGCGGGGCAACGGCCCCCAATGGAAGTGGAACGGGTACTCAAAGGAGCGTCAAATGAGCGGCCAATCCGGCGAAGACAAGCTGTATCACCCACGGATTTCCGAGCACGGGGCATCGGACGAATCTCACGCTCGTGAGACGGACAAGCATGCCCATTCCACCGAGCATAGGCGCGACGCGCATACTCATCACCATCAGGTTCAGGAAGAACACGTTCATCGCGCAGATTCACTTCGCGACCCGGTCTGTGGAATGACGGTGACCGATGCGTCACGCTTCCGCTGCGAACACCATGCCAGGTGGTACACGTTCTGCAGCGAGGCTTGCCTGGCGAAATTCCAGGCTGCGCCGTCCAAGTACGTCGAGCCCTCGACCATTGAGCAACCGCAAGCAGTTCCCGGGGGCACCCTCTACACGTGCCCGATGCACCCGGAAATTCGCCAGGACCATCCCGGGCAATGTCCAAAGTGCGGCATGACACTGGAACCGATTCTGCCCAGCGTTGACGAAGGCGAAAATCCCGAATTGGTCGATTTCCGACGTCGATTCTGGTGGACGCTGCCACTGACCATCGTAGTGTTCGTCCTGGCGATGTTCGGCCATCGTTTCGAATTGATGGATGTTCGCAGCGAGAGCTGGGTCGAATTCATTCTGTCGACGCCGGTCGTCTTGTGGGCAGGCCTGCCGTTTTTCGCGCGATGCGCGCGTTCGTTCATGAACCGCAGCCCCAACATGTGGACCCTCATCGGGCTCGGAACAGGTGCGGCGTATATCTACAGTGTCATCGCCACCATCTTCCCCGGTGTGTTTCCTGAAACGTACAGCATGCACGGCCGAGTCAGCGTGTATTTTGAAGCTGCGGCAGTCATCATTTCGCTGACGCTACTCGGACAATTGCTCGAACTTAAGGCCCGCTCGCAAACGTCCGCAGCCATCAAGGCGCTACTGGGGCTCGCGCCCAAGACGGCGCGCCGCATTAACCCGAACGGCTCCGAGGAAGACATTCCGTTGTCCCACGTGCATGTAGGCGACCAGCTTCGGGTGCGGCCAGGCGAGAAAGTCCCAGTGGATGGTGTCGTGACTGACGGCACGAGCTCGTTGGACGAGTCCATGATTACAGGCGAGCCCATTCCGGTCACGAAGCGTGTCGGCGACCACGTCATTGGCGCGACGATGAACGCAACGGGCAGTCTGGTCATTCGCTCGGAGAAGGTCGGCTCGCAGACTGTGCTCTCGCAAATCGTGCAGATGGTCGCGCAGGCTCAGCGGTCTCGCGCGCCCATGCAGCGGATGGCGGATAAGGTTGCGGGAGTATTCGTCGTCGGGGTCGTCAGCGTCGCGTTTCTGACATTCCTCCTGTGGGGCATATTCGGGCCGGAGCCCAGCTGGGTGTTTGGCCTTATCAACGCTGTCGCAGTGCTCATCATCGCGTGTCCATGCGCGTTGGGGCTCGCGACGCCGATGTCCATCATGGTGGCGAGCGGCAAAGGTGCTACCACGGGGGTTCTCTTTCGGGACGCCGCTGCCATCGAGAATTTTCGAAAGGTCGATGTCCTGATTGTGGACAAGACCGGGACGCTGACCGAAGGGCGTCCTGCGTTCGAGCGGGCTGTCGGAACGAACGGACACTCGGCCGATGAAGTGCTTCACCTGGCCGCCAGTCTCGACCAAGGCAGCGAACACCCGCTCGCGGCTGCAATCGTCGCTGCGGCACGCGAGAAAGGGGGGCAGCTGGACCGAGCGGAAAAATTCGAATCCGTGACGGGCATCGGCGTGCGCGGGCTGGTCGCCGGTCGACGGCTGGCGTTGGGCAATACCGCGCTCATGCAGACTGACCAGGTGTCCGTCGAGTCGCTAGCGAAGGAAGCAGACCGTATGCGAGCGCAAGGTGCGAGCGTCATGTACCTGTCAGTCGATGGCCGTTTGGCCGGTTTGCTTGCGGTCGCCGACCCAATCAAGGCCACCACGCCGGAGGCGCTTGCGACGTTGAAGGAGAACGGCATCCGAGTCGTCATGGCGACCGGCGATGGGGTGGTAACGGCCAAGGCCGTCGCCGAGAGACTCGGTATCGACGAATATCACGGCGAGGTCAAACCGGCCGACAAGCTCGACTTGGTGACGAAGCTCCAGCAGGCCCGGCATGTTGTGGCGATGGCTGGCGACGGCATCAACGACGCCCCGGCGCTCGCGAAAGCCGATGTCGGCGTTGCCATGGGAACAGGCACGGACGTGGCGATGAGCAGCGCGCAAGTGACGCTCGTCAAAGGCGACTTGCGCGGCATCGCACGAGCGCGAGAGCTGTCCGAGGCAACGGTCGCGAACATGAAGCAAAACCTCGGCTTCGCGTTCGTGTACAACGCGCTTGGGGTTCCGTTGGCGGCCGGGGTACTTTACCCGTTCACAGGATTGCTGCTGTCGCCGATGATCGCGGCGCTTGCGATGAGTTTGAGTTCCGCGTCTGTCATCTCGAACGCGCTGAGGTTGCGTAACGCCAAAGTTTGAGCGGCGATACCGCATGCGAGCCTTTCGGACTGTTTCCTTAATGAAACCTTGCCACCGCTCGCTTTGTGAATCTCGTACGGACTGAAGATAGATGTCAGGGGGGTTGGAATTAAACAGCGTCTCCATGGCCTCGACCAGGCGGATCGCCAGCAGTCTCTCCGGAGAATCCGCAGCCGGACCCTAAAGCAAACCTCCTCTACACGACGGTCGATTCCACGATGGCGCATCACCATACGCGATTGAAGCACCACCTGCCCTTGCAAGCAGTTTCTCATCCGGTTCTCCCGCACCTCGGGAGGCGCGCCGGTTTGAACGACACCGAACCGGAACAGCAGGTCGGGTAGCGCTCGCTACAGCACTGACCGCTGCCACTTGTCCTTAAAATTGACGAATTCCTTTTTTCTCACCCTCCACTCGCCCGCGTCGTTCTTCATGGTGATTCGGAATATCGCCAACATCCCGACGGTTTGACGAATGATGAAAACCACCTCTCCACCGGTGGATTCCACGCCATCTTCAACGTCAGTTTCAGGGTCGTATGTCGGCGGATCCGAGCAACCCAAGTCAATCAGACGACCTTGGTTTGTCTTATCCTGCAATGTCCATCTCTCGAAAATTCCCGAAAGCGCCTTCCGAGCACACTCGTCAACTTCCGATACGTCGAGCCCGCCCTCCAAGGCATTGCGCTTCTGCTTATAAAAATCCTTTTCCCAATGATTCATTTCCGACATGAATGATCTCAATGCCGTTCGCGCCCGCACAAAATCATCATCCGTCATCTTCAATCTCTCATGATTGAGAATATCGCCCACAACCAACCAGGGAGCCGGCAGCAGGCCCGTCGATATCTTACCGTGCAGGGTCGGCGGGCCTTTGAGTCGGTCGCATGCTTGCGGAATGGGACGCGCGCAACGAGCAGCAGGCGGCTCGACTTCGCTCCGCACAAGTCTCTCGGAAATGTTCAATGAATTGGCACTGGCCGCGCGGCGATCAAAGGGCGGCCGTGGGAAAAATTCCGGTGACGTCCAATGTGCACGCGACGCAGAGCGCTTTCATTTGGCACCAACATCAGCCGAACGGCGGCAACGACCATGCATCGCCTGACGGACACCCTCCGGTCAATTCCCGGAGGCGGCCGAACCGGCACGAACGAAATGATGCTCCATCCTCGTGCGCAGCACGCCATCGAGCGCGGCAAGTCGATCGCGCAGCCGAACCGCTTGCCCTTCCGTCATTTCCCCGAGAACGATCTTTTGCTCGAGAACGTCGCCACAGCGGGCGATGGCCCACCGGTCGACCGTGGCGGTTTCGCCTTCGAGTACGGCAGCCGCTGTCGACACGATGCCCGGATTCAATCCCGAAACGAGATGAACCGTATGCGTGAGCGTGAAACCGGGAAGGAGGTGCGACCAGTCTTCACAGACGGTCTGGCGGGAAGCAGCGGTATCCTGGCGCATGATTGCTCCGGTTGAGTGGTTATCGAACCGGTGCCAGCCATGCTGCTCCCGTTTCGTTGCCGTAAATCGGCCGCATCGCCTCGAGGGCGTCCACCTTGCCCGGGAGGGCAGGTTGGCGTCGGATAACCCGACTCTGGATGCTTGATTTCTCTCGTTCGACATTCCGAACGATGGTTCATTATATCGAAAAGCACGCGTAGCGCAAGAAGTGTCGGGAGAGCGGCACTCTAGCCGGATGACCTCACCGATCCAGCCCTTGTAAGCGACGCGACAGGAAGAGCTGTGTCAGCCCTCCTCACCGCCCTCCAACCACCCCGAAACCTACGCCCTCACGCGATATACCTGTTCTTGATCCGAATATCCCGCCCCTTGAACGGCCCCGTATCGTGCTCATGCAGATGCACGACCACCTGCTTCGGATCGAACAGCCTCGACACCTCGCGGAAATCCTGATTCACGCGCTTCATGCCCTCGACCATCTCGCCGTGCAGCGCCGCATCGTCGAGCGGCATCGGCGCACTGCCCAACGCCCGTTCGAGATGGAGGTGCAGGAAACTCGTCAACTGCGCATCCTCGGTCGTCGCGAGCTGGAACGTGCTGATCGCGTCATGCAGCACCGGCGAAGCGGACAGAACCTGCTCGATGTCGGACGGGAACACTTTCGCGCCATAGAACGGCACGCTCGAATCGTTGCGGCCGTACACGAACAGGAACGGGAAATGGCTGGTCCGCGCGGCAAAATCCTGCAGGCGCATGCCATGCGCCGACAGACGCCTGTTCAGCTCGCGGAATCGATACGTCCCACCCGAATCGCGAATGTTGTACCGGATCTTCGGCGCCGCGCCCGACTGCCGCCCGATGGTCACCAGCAGTTCGCCATCGTCATTCGTTTCGATCACGTAATCGAGCGCGTTGTACTGGAAGATCATCGGCGGCGTATCGCGGCCGAACAGCTCGCGGCACAGCTCGGGCCGCGTGAGCAACGCACGCCGCAGGCCGATCGTCGTCGGCGTCTCAACGCCGATGTTGATCTCGAGGTCCGACGCGCCATACGACGAGATCACCGTGCTCGCCTTGCGCAGCAGATGGTCGCGCAACGCTTCCGACAACCCTTCCCCGCCGACGATGAAATCGATGTGGTACGCACTCAGGTCGAGATCGCATTCGTCGACCACCGAGCGGATGAACGGCGGGTAGCCGAATATCAGGTACTGGTATTTCGGCCCGAACAGCTTCAGCGTGTTGATCAGCTTGGCCTTGTCGGGGCCGATCGACTTCATGATGCCGACGTCGACGAGCGACATCGACACGTTCATGCCGGTCGCCCACGGCCCGAGCGCAAAGCAGTTCAGCAGCATCTTGCCGGAGTCGCGGAACACCAGCTGATAGTTCAGTTGCAGGATGCGCTTGACGTCGCTGCGTTCGGCCGCGCTGCGCACCCAGTTGTTCGGCTGCCCCGTCGACCCCGACGATTCGTCGATGACGACACCCGACTTCGGAATGGCACCACCGTAGCAGCGCTGCTCGATCGAATAGCGCTTGATGTAATTCTCCTTGGTCATGGCGGGCAGGTCCGCCAGCCGCCATTTGCCGCCGGCCTTGTAGCCTTCGGCCTTCAGGAACTCGATGTAGGCCGGGCACGACGTGCTCGCCTTGAGGAACGCGACGCGGGCGCGCATGCGGCCGACATAAGCCAGATAGGGCTGAAAAATCGGCGCGTTGAGGAACACATAGAGACGTCCGTCGACGCTGATCACGCGGCGAAGGAACCAGAGCGTCCAGAGAACGGCTTCGAGAAAGAGGCGAATGAGCGTGTTCATGCGGATTGCGGCGAATGGGATGGAACCGGCGCGTCGACGAGGATGTCGGCAAGCGCCCTGCGCTGGCTTTGCGGCGGCGTACGCGAGTAGCCGACCTTGAACACGAGCCATGCGCGGTCGACCCCGGCATGCGTGCTGAACCACGCGGCGGCGTCGGGGTTCGTGACCAGGTTGCCGTACGGATGCAGGTACAGGCCGAGGCTCGTCAGCGCCAGCCAGAAGCGCAGCAGGAAGCGGCCCGACTCGATCGCCTTCTCCGGATTGAAGAAATCGCCGCTCAACACGCCGATCGCCGGAACATGGCCGAGCTGCGACCGGTACCGGCGCTTGAAATAGAAGCGCGTCGGCTTGAACATCAGGATCTTCGACAGACGCGCGGACATCCAGAACTCGGCGCGCGACAGGTTCATGCAGCGCCAGTCGAGACCGTCGCGATGTCGGGCAGTCGAACGTTCCGTGAACCGGAACCAGGCCGTGATCTCGTCGTGGTAGTCCGCGACGTTCATGTCATGAAACACGGCGTCGATGTTCGCCGCGATGATCGGCTCGATCAGTTCCGCACCCGACAGATGCGTATATCGATGCCCCCATTCGTCGGCCAGCGCCGCCAGTTGCGTGACGGCGGCATCCGGCACCGGTGTCGGGTCCATCGAAATACGCGACGTGCGGCGCGCCAGCATCAGCGCAGACGGATCGTCGCGCGACGCATCCGCATTGGTGTTGGCGATGAGCCGCAACGCAGCGAACGGAATCAGCCCCGGCGGCGTCGGCCGGGACAGGATGGCCGCGAATTCCTGCACCGGGCGATGCAGTTGCCATTCGACACGCAAGCCATGCGGTGCCGCGAGCAGATCGATCGCGTCGATGAACATGCCCATCGCGGACAACAGGAACGCGCCGGTCGTGTCTTCTTTCGGTAGCGTGCGCGTGCCGTCGATGAACAGCTCGGCGCAATCGTCCGAGATCAGTTGCACCCGCCATGGCTGAACGTTGTGCGGCGACGGTGCGTGTCGGGCCACGGACAGGATCGTGTGCCAAACAGTAAAGGTTTCCGTGGGAATCCCCGGCATTTCTCGTGGCTTCCTTGTTGTTGTGCGGCTGATTGCCGTTGTGGCGCGAGAACCGGCCCCTCTCAAGACCGGGTGAAGCTGTGCGCATCTTACATGAGGGCCGAGGCAGCCTCACGGATGCCCGGGCGGCAGATCGGCTGCGACACAACCGTCCGCGCCCCGTAGCATCGTCCGCCGTCACATGCGGAGCCTCGTGGCCGGTCGAAGCCCCGCTCGAGAACCCCGCTACTTCGACAAGTGCAGCTTCTTCGACACGACGATGCCGCTCGACTCACTCACCAGCGAGATGTCATGGATATCCATGTGCAACGTGGAGATCCTCGTCGTGATGTCGGTCGGCTCGTCGATACTCGGATCGACATGCTCGGTTTGTTCCGTCAGGTAAGGCCGAACCAGCCGCCCGGAGAAAACGAGTGCGAATTCGCCGCTCGCTCGTGCGTGCTCGGCGGGCGATAGCCGCATGCGGCTACGAATCGCGGTCTTTTTGCCTTGGCCGGAATCGAGTTCGATGATGTCGACGTGCTGGATGTACCCTTTCGCCTTCGCTTCGGGTGCAATCACGAGCCCGCGCCCTCGCGGCCCCGTCGTGACTTTTCTGAGCAGGATGCCCGTCCGGTCGTTGCGCTCTGCGTCGAACAGGTCGACGTCCAGCGTCAACAGGTGCCGGCGTGACGAGTACCTCAGCCCGTACCGCACCGGTACCACGAACGTCACGTCACGATCCAGATCGACGGACGCCAGGTCGGGATTCGGGCCACGCCGGTCGACCGCGCTGGAGACCAGGCCGCGAACCCGGTCGCGCAACGAAGGTGAGAGGGTAGTGATGTGCAGCTTCTTCAGTGCGTCCCGGATTGCAACCGGGTCGTCGCCGGCAATCGGTCGTGCCGGCGACGTGTCGGGATGGACAGCCGACGCGACGCGCGCCGTGCCGTCCGCAGCCTCGGCCGCTGCATGCGCCGCGACCGGCGCCAGCATCATCGCCAGGGCGACGATGCACGCGTAGTTCGAGCGACCCAATGTGGATTTCCGGTAAAACACGACGAACTCCTGATTTTCAACGACGTGCACTATAGGGTGGAATGATCGGCAACGCACCCGCCGTTTGATATTCACGGACGGCCGGCGCGCCCATCATAGGTTCGTCGTCGGCACGGCGGCAGGCCAACGGACACACTACCGTGTTGCCCGGGCGACAACAACCGGCGGGAAACGCGCAGCGCCCCCGTCAGGAATCCGCACACTCATCCCCGCCCGTCCTCGCGCCGATACTCCGCCGGCGCCTTCCCCACCAGCTTCCGGAAGTCGCGCGTGAAGTGCGCCTGATCGAAATACCCCAACGCCTGGGCCAGCTCCGCGAGATCGACCGCCTCGCCGCCCGCGAGCTTGTCCGCGGCTTCGTGCAGGCGATAACGACAGATCACCCATTTGGGCGTCACCCCGACATGGCTGGAAAAGAGCTGCTGCAACGTGCGTTCGCTCAACCCCGCACGCTCGGCCAGGTCGCGCACCTGCGTGAGCCCGATGTCCTGCTGCAGCATCTGCAAGATGGCATGAATACGCTCGACCTGCGGATCGGGCGGCGGCAGCACCCGCAACAGCAGCGCCTCGGCCGCCGCCACCATCCCGGCATCGTCCCCGGCGTCGAGCACGGCCGCTTCGGCTTCCGCATCGCCGCAGCCGAACAGCGTCGACACCGGCAGCACCTTGTCGGTCGTCAGATGCACCGGTTTGCCGAAAAACGCCCGGAACGCGCCCGGCCGGAACCGCAAGCCGATCACCCTGCCGGCGCCCGCGAGCGTCGTCTCGAACGCCCCCGACACCACACCGAAGATCCCCGTCTGCCGCCGGTCGAACACCACATTCACGCACGGATACGGCAGTGTGCGCTGCACGTAAGGCGGCTGGCCGCGCAGATCCCATTCGACGATCCAGTGGTGATCCAGCACGCCGGCCAGTTCGGCTCGCGGGTGATAACGATTGAGACGGAAGCGCTGATTGATCGCCTTCGGGCCGACCACGCCCTTGGGCGTGTCGGTCACGTTACGCAGGTCGGCCATGGTCGGGAACCGGTGAGGTGAAGGCGCAATGATGCACCGCCGCAGCGGGTTTTTCCAAGACGAGGGTGCGCAACCGTCCTACATTCGAATCCCTGCCGACGAACGCACCCACCGGAGCCCGCCATGCCGCAAGACCGTCACCTGACCCTGTTCCACTCTCCGCGTAGCCGCTCGGCCGGCGTGCGGATGCTGCTCGAGGAACTGAGCGCCGACCATGAACTGCACGCGTTCGATCTCTCCACCGGAAAACACCGCGACGCCGAATACCTGCGCATCAATCCGCTGGGCAAGGTTCCCGCGCTGCGTCACGGCGACGTGATCGTCACCGAGCAGGCGGCCGTCTACATGTATGCGGCGGAACTGTATCCGGAAGCCGGCCTGTCGCCGGCGCCGGGCGATTCGCTGCGCGGCCCCTATCTGCGCTGGATGACGTTCTACGGTTCGTGCTTCGAGCCGGCCCTCGTCGACCGATCGATGAATCGCCCGCCGGCGGCCTACTCGACGTCGCCCTACGGCGACTTCGATACCGTCGTCGACACGATCGATGCGCAACTGGCGAAGGGACCTTACCTGCTGGGCGAGCGCTTTACCGCGGTCGACGTGCTGTGGGGCTCGGCGCTGAACTGGACCACGATGTTCAAGCTGGTGCCCGAGACGCCGCGCATTCGCGCCTACATCGATCGCGTGCTTGCGCGCCCGGCCATCCAGCGCGCGCAGGCGGCAGATGCCGCGCTGGCGGCGGAACAGGACAAGGCCAAAGAGGCGGCCGCAGCGGCAGGGTAATCCGTTGGCGGGCCGACCTTGGCCCCGGACCCGCCCGCCGCCCCGTCAAAACACCGTATGCAGCCCCACCCGCGCCACCGTCTGGTTCGCAGAACCTGAAGCCCCGTTCGGATCCAGCACGCCGTTGACCTGCGCATTCGCGCCGCTGTTCGCGCGTTGGTAGTCGGCCGATACATAAACCATCGTCCGCTTCGAAAACAGGTACTGAAGCGCCACACTGACCTGATGCGCGTGGTTGTCGTTCACCGCTTCGTTGCCCTTCATGTACATGTACTTCGCGCCCAGCACGACATCCGGCCTGATGTGCCACAGCCCGCCGGTCTCCGCCATCCACACGCCGGCATCGTTGAACGCGTTGTGCACGGTCGTCACCAGCGCACTCGCGGTCACGGCACCGAAGTCGTAATGCATCCCGACACCCCAGTTGCGCACGCTGGTGGACGGCACGCCGGGCGCGGGACCGTACTTCTCGTTCGTGTAGGCCGCACCGACCCCGAACGCCCCCACCTCGTAGTTCACCCCGGCGCTGACCGCATTGTCCGCACCGACCGAGCCGGCCACCCCGCCGAACGCGTACATCACGCCGCCGGAAAAACCAGCGACCGTCGGCGAACTGTACTTGACGGAATTCGCGATCGGCTTGCTGCCTGCCGTGCGATCCCAATCGAACGCACCGGTCGGATTGTCCGGCAGCGCGAGACGCTGGAACGGGCCATTGCGAAAGCCGTACAGCCCCGAGATATCCCGAGCGATCGCATTGCCCTTCGAAAAGAGCGAATCCACCATGAAGTCGTACTGGTTGCCCAGCGTGATGCTGCCGAACCGGTTGCTTTCGAGGCCCACATACGCGTTGCGGCCGAAAATCCCCGTCCCGATGATGCCGCCGTTCGCCATCGAGAACTGGTTCACGAGCGCGAACGTCGCGCGATACCCGCCACCGAGGTCTTCAGTCCCGCGAAAGCCGAAGAGATTGGGCGCGAATATGCCGTCGTCGAACTTGACGTTCTTTCCGCCGCCCTCGTTGCTGACATAAGAAATGCCTGCATCGATCAGACCGAACATCGTCACGCTGCTCTGTGCCCATGCGCCGTGCGCCACGGCAAGCATCACCACTGCTCCAAACCTGAGTTTCATGTCGTCTCCGTCTTTTTTATGAAAATGCGAGGCCGCCACCCGCTACGTGGCGGGTGCTCGCTCGGTGCCTCAAAGGAAATTGCGTTCATTCAGGCGGAATCGAACAACGCCTGAACCATGGTTAGCTCGACTGATTGATCAATTCGATGACCGCCGCATCGACCCGCCCCGCTCGTACTCGTCGAAGCGCCCGAATCAAGCGCCCCGATGGACGATCCACGCGGTGGAATCCACCTCGACCGTCACGGCCTCCAGCGCCGAACCCGAGCAAGGCCCGTCGATACACACGCCATCGTCGAACCGGAACAGCGCGCTGTGATGGGCGCACATCAACACCTGCGACCGGTAACAGGAAACGCTACCCGGGACGAAATCGAGCGGCACCGAGAAGTGCGGGCAGCGATTCACATACGCCCACACCTGCCCGCCGCGTCTCACGACGATCACGGGACGTCCGATGCAGGCCTCGTCGACGACCCGCGCGCCGCCGTCGGGCACATCGGAAAAACGGCAGAGTTGTCGGGCTTCCATGTCTCACACCCGCTGCTCGGGATTGCCGAGGCTCCAGTCCCACGGCCGCACTTCGACGTGCGAAAACAGCCCTTCCTTCACGTACGGATCGTTGCCGACGAACTGCATCACCGCGTGAATGTCGTCCGCCTCCACGACGAGCAGCGTGCCGTTCATCGCGTCGCCGTGCGGGTCCAGCGTCGGCCCGCCGAGCCGCACGACCACGCCGTGCTGGTCGGCCGAGCGCAGGTAGGTTCGATGAATCGGCCGCATGCGGTCGCGCACGTCGCGCATGCCCGGCTGATCCGTCGCAAACACCGCAAAAAATCGCGCCATGTCGATCAACTCCGGTCGAGGACGAACGCGCGAAGAGGCCGTACCAGGCACCGTACGCGCAGGCGCGCGCCTGGCGTGCCGTCGAAGCCGGCGGCAACCTGCCCGGTCAACCCGGCATCGCCGTCATGGTGGTCATCGCTCATGTCTGTCTCCGTTGACGCGCGAGCCGCTCACTGCGGCGCGCGTCCTTCCCATGCATCCTGAAGCAGCGCGCGAATCGCCGCGCGTTCGATCGGCCGCGGGTTCGCGTACGGGTTGCGACAGGCGAGGTCGGCCGCTTCGTCGAGACCGCTCTCCGGCATCCCGAAGTCAGCGAGCGCAGGTGCGATGCCGAGCCGCGCATTCAGCGCGAACAGCAGCGGGCCGGCTTCGGCTGCGTCGTTCCCGCCCAAGGCGCGCGCCACGCGGCGCAGCGCATCGGGCGCGGCGGCATGGTTGTAGTGCGCGGTATGCGGCAGCATCGCCGCGTGCGTCTGTGCGTGCGGCAGGTTGAAGGTGCCGCCGAGCGTGTGGCACAGCTTGTGGTGCAGCGCCATGCCGACCGCGCCCAGGCAGGTTCCGGCGAGCCACGCGCCGTACAACGCGCGGCTGCGCATCGCGCGGTGTTCCAGATCGCGCACGATCATGGGCAACGCTTCACCGAGCGCGCGGATCGACTCTTCCGCCATCAGGCTGATCACCGGGTTCGCGTCTTCCGCATAGAGCGCCTCGACGGCGTGCGCCATCGCATTGATGCCCGATGCCGCGGAAATGTCCGGCGGCAGCGTCACCGTCAGCGACGGGTCGTAGAGCACCGTACGCGGCAGCACGCGCGCGTCGCGCCCGGTGCGCTTCAGCCGGCCTTCCGTGAGCCCGAAAATCGGCGTCATTTCCGAGCCGGCGTACGTCGTCGGCACGGCCAGGATCGGCAACACCGACTCGAGCGCAATGGCCTTGCCGAGCCCGATCGTCGAGCCGCCGCCGATCGCGACGCAGCAGTCCGCGTCCAGCTCGCCGGCCATCTCGCGGGCGGCATGCGCGACCTCGACCGGTACGTGCATGACCGCCTGCGCACAGATGCCGGCCGCACGCTCGCCCAGGATCGCCTCCACGCGCTCGGCGAGTGGCCGCTGCTCGGGCGTGGACAAGACAAGCGCGCGGCGGGCGCCGAGCGTCGACAGCTCGTCCGGCAGCCTCGCGAGTGCGCCCCATTCGAACACCACGCGGGAAGGCGTGCCCTGATAGACGAAGCGATCCATGGAAAACCTCAGCGCTTGAAGTGCGGCGGCACGTTGCCGTCGACGTTGACCCACACCGATCGCGCTTCCGTGTAGTCGTGCATGGCCTCGAAGCCCATCTCGCGGCCATAGCCCGACTTGCCGACGCCGCCGAACGGGCTGCCCGGATTGACGCGCTTGTAGCAGTTGATCCAGCACATGCCTGCGTTGATCCGCGATGCCATCCGGTGCGCGCGCGAGAGGTCCTTCGTCCAGAGGCCGCTGCCCAGACCGTATTCCGTCGCGTTGGCGATGGCCAGCGCTTCGTCGTCGCTGCCGAAGCGCAGCACCGTGACGAACGGGCCGAACACTTCCTCCTGCGCGACGCGATCGGCGGCGCTCCTCGCTTCGATGACCGTCGGGCGCACGTAGTAGCCGCCGGCGAGCGCCGGGTCCTGCGGCGCGCTGCCGCCCGTGAGCACGCGGCCGCCCTGCTCGCGTGCGACGTCGACGTACGACAGCACGCGATCGAGGTGCTGCTTCGAGGTCAGCGGCCCCATCTCGGTATCGGCGTCGAGCGGGTTGCCGATGCGGATCGACGACGCGAGCGCGACGAATCGCTCGAGGAATTCATCCGCGATGCGTTCGTGCAGCACGAGACGCGAACCGGCGATGCACGCCTGCCCCTGGTTGTGGAAGATCGCCCATGCGGCGCCGTTGATGGCCGCGTCGAGGTCGGCATCGTCGAAGACGAGGTTGGCGCCCTTGCCGCCCAGTTCGAGCTGCACGCGCTTCAGGTTGCCCTGCGACGCTTCGACGATCCGGCGGCCGGTGGCCGTCGACCCCGTGAACGCGATCTTGCCGACCCCCGGATGTTCGGCGAGCCGCTGGCCGGCCGTATGCCCGTAGCCGGGGACGATATTGACGACACCGGCGGGAAACCCGACTTCGGCCATCAGCTCGACGATGCGCAACGTCGACAGCGGCGTGATTTCCGACGGCTTGAGCACGACGGTGTTGCCGGCGGCGAGTGCCGGGCCCATCTTCCAGCTCGTGAACATCAGCGGAAAATTCCACGGCACGATCTGGCCGACCACGCCGATCGGCGCACGCTGCACGTAGTTCAGGAAGCCGGTTTCGACCGGAATCACCGAGCCTTGCAGCTTGTCGGCCATGCCGCCGAAGTAGCGGAAGCAGGCGGCCGTGCGCGGCACGTCGAGCGCACGCGAATCGCGGATCGGGTGGCCGGTGTCCAGCGATTCGAGCCGCGCCAGTTCGTCGGCGTTGGCCTCGATTGCGTCGGCGAGGCGCAGCAGCAACCGGCCGCGTTCGGCGGCCGGCAGGGCCGACCATTTGGGAAACGCACGCGCGGCGGCTTCGACGGCGAGATCGACATCCGCCGCGTCGGCTGCCGCGATCTTCGTGATGACGGAGCCGTCATGCGGGTTCAGCACGTCGATCGTGCCGCGGTCGACGGCGTCAACGAAACGCCCGTCGATGAAGAGTTGGGTTTGCATGAATCGTCCTCGGTACAGGGCTGAAGCGGAAGCGTTTGCGTTGCTCAGAACGCGATCGGATACGGCGCGAGCTCGCCGCTCTCGTAGCGTTGCGGCAGGTCCGGCGTCGCGTTTTCCCAGACGAGCAGCATCGACCGCTTCGTCGAATAGCCTTGATGCCGGATGTCGGCGGGCATCGCGCAGATGTCGCCGGCGCGCATCGTGACGCGTGCGCGCGGTGCGCCGGTGTTCTTGTCGCCGATGTCCCACACGATTTCGTCGGACAGTTGCAGGAACCATTCGACGCGGTCGTTGCCATGGAACACCGGCAGGATGAATTCCTCGGTGGTCGGACAGAACAGGCTGCGCCCGCAGACCGACGTGACCGACGGATTCCACGTGACGTCCGAGCGCGACAGGTACTTGAACAGGTTGAACGCGTGCAGTTCGCCTTCGAAGCCCGGCTCGACATGCACTTCCGGTTCGTCCTGCGCGACGTCGAGGAACGCGCGGTTGACCGGCAGGTCGTCGCGCAGCGGCGAGTCGCCCTCGAGGCCCGGCATGCGGCGCGTCGCGATGCGCGTGCGCTCGATCGCCGCGCCGTTGTCGCCGTGCTTGCGCCCGAACGCTGTGCCCGTTTCCTCGGGCGCCGCGAACGGATCGAAGCCTTCGTTCGTCCAGTCGTGCAGCATCGCCTTGAAGGTCGCCATGATCGTGGGCGTTTCGAAGGTCTCGGTGTAGTCGACGCCGGCATCCTTCAGGATGCCGTTGAACGTGCCCGCATACACGTCCACCGTGCCGTAGTGATTGCGCGTGCCGAACACGTGGTCGAAATTCACCCAGCCGTAGAAGAAGCCCCACGCCACGTCGCGCATCATCGCGCGCAGGAACGCGTCCGCCGGCATCGCATGCGTGCGGGTCCGGCCTTTCGCGGGCCAGCTGATCTTCACGAAGTATTCGTCGCGCTGGAACGCGAATTCGCCGAGCTGGAAGCGGCGGTAGCCGGTGACGGCATCGGCTTCGGTCGATCGCACCAGATCGGCGGCAAAGCCCGTGGAAAGGTCGAGGGTGTCGAGGGTGGCCATAACGTGTCTCCTGGGAATGTCGAATGAGGTCGGACGAATCAGTGCAGGCAGATTTCGGCCCACTTCTCCACGGACAGCTCGCCAAGGACGGTCTGCACCAGCGCGACGCCCGGCCGGCTCGCGGTGAAGCGGTATGCACAACCGGCCGGCAGCAGCGCCTGATGGCCCTTGCGCAGCACGACATACCCCATCTTGCGGCCGGCCGGCTGGGCGCCGGCGCTCACGGTGCCGCGCCCCGACTTCGGCGGCGAATCGAGCTTGATGAAGTCGATCCGGACCTCGCCGTCCATCTGGATCACGAACTCGTCGTGCGGGCACGCGAACCACGGCGACTGGCCGTCGGTCCGCAGCACTTCGATCACGTATTCGAGGTTCTTGCCGGCGACGACCTTTTCATACGGCGCCGATTTCGATGCGACCTCGAACACGTTCGAGAACGCGTAGTGGCGGGCGCTGCCGCTGGTGATTTCGATCTCGCCCTTCCGGTAATGGTCGAGCGAGCCAAAGACGGTGTGGAATGCCGTGTCGGTCATTGCTGTCTCCTGAGTTGAACTGCTTGTTGGATTCAACTCTAGGGGCAACGCACAGCAGCAACAAGGCAACGGACGGCGATTACGGCATTTGCGTTTCGCGAATAATCCGCGCGGTTCAACGCACCCAGCCGCGCTCCAGGAGGGGACGATCCCACGGGGATTCGTCGCCGATATGGTCCGCGAGGAATTCGACCAGCGCCTTCACCTTCAGCGCCTGTCGCTGCGTCGCGGGATAAACGGCCGCAAAGCTCAGCGGCGCGAGCTGATAGTCGGTCAGGATCGGTACCAGGCGGCCCGCGACGAGCGCATCGCTCGCCACGAGCGTGGGCAGGCAGACGACGCCACCGCCGGTCAGCGCGTACTCGCGCAGCAGGTGCACGGAGTTCGAGCGGATCATGCCCGGCAGCTCCATTTCGACGACCTCGTCGCCGCGCGTCATCGTCCAGCGGTTGCGCGACGGGTAGCCGGAATACAGCGCGGTCGTGTGCTGCAGCAGGTCGCGCGGATGTTGTGGCGCACCATGCGCGGCGAGGTAGGCGGGCGACGCGCAAAAGAGGCGCCTGACGGTGAACAGCCGCCGTTCGATCAGCGACTCGGAGATCGGCGGAAAGATCTGGAACGCGATGTCGAACCCTTCTTCGACGGGGTCCACCACGCGGTCGTTGACGATGACGTCGATCTGGATGCCCGGGTAGCGCCGGTTGAATTCCATCAGCGGCGCGCCGAAGTGATCGAGGGCGAAACCGGGCAGCATCTGGATGCGCAGCCGCCCGGTGGGCGTGGCGCGCAGCTCGCGCATCTGGTCCGTCAGCTCGTTGACGCGCCCCACGACCTCCGCGCACTCCCGATAAAACGCCTCGCCCACTTCCGACAGGCGCACGTGGCGGGTGCTGCGATGGAACAGCGGCGCGTTGACGAACTTCTCGAGCTGCTGGATGCGGTTCGTCACGACCGAGCTGGTCACGCCGAGCTGCCGCGCCGCCTCGGCGAAGCTGCTCGCCTCCGCCACCCTGACGAATGCCTCGATGCTCAGAAACCGGTCCATGCCGCGCCCTTTTTCGACAGCGAAACCGGCAGTCTACCCGTGCGGATATCGGGCTGTGTCATGCGGGAGGCGTCACTGTGTCACCCAATCGATGTCAATCGCCGGCGACGCCGCCTACCGCACGCACTGTCTTGCACTGCCTGCGCGGGCGTTACCGCGATTGCTCGCCGGCCGCCAGTTCCGGCTGCACGGCTACGCGGCGCTGCAGCACGGCCGGCGCGGTTTCCTTCAGCAGCAGGCTGACCAGGATGCCCAGTACGACCGCACACATCGGCAGCCACAGAATGTTCTGGATGCCAAAGTGTGCGGCGACATAGCCGCCCAGCGCCGGCGCGATGCCGCCGCCGAAGATCTCGCCGACGCCCACCACCACGCCGATCGACGTCGACACGAGCCCGACGGGCGCAGCCTCCGTCGCCACCGGCCCGGACAACAGCGACACCAGGCCGAGCGTGAAGAACGACGCGACGAACAGCACCCCGAACAATGCGAACGGCTCCGGGCCGAGGCCGCGAAACAGATAGAGCATTACGGCCGTCCCCGCGAAACCGACGATGCTCGCGAGACGGCGGCCGACCAGGTCGGACAGGCCCGGCAGCCCGAACTGCCCGAGAAAGCCGCCGAAGCCGATCGCCGACACGACGAGGCCCATCTTCTGCGTGCCGAGCGCCAGGTAGTCGGTCAGGTAAAGCGGCAGCAGCGCACCGAGCACGAATACGCCCGTCATCGCGCAGCACAGTGCGGCCATCGCCACGAGGATGTTGCGGCTCCTGAGCACATGGCCGAGTGATGCCGGTGCATGCTCCGACGCGACGGCCGGCGTGACCTTCGGCTCGCGGATGACGAAGAACATGATCGCGCCGAGGATCAGGCCGGGAATGGCCACGAGCGCAAACACCCAGCGCCACGACACGAAACCGAGCAGTTGCGTCGCGATGATCGGCGACAGCGCGAGCCCGAACAGCGCGAAGCCGCTTTGCTGCAGGCCGAGATTCAGCCCGCGCCGCCGCGGATGCGATGCGTCGGCAGTCGCGGCAAAGCTCGTCGGGCAGAACGAGCCCTCCGCGACACCCATCAGGCCGCGAATCGCCATCAGCCCGAGCAGCCCGCCCGCGAGCCCCGAGAAGCCCGACAGCAGCGAGAACGCGATGATGGCCGGAATCAGCACCTTCCTGCGGCCGACCTTGTCGGAGATGCCGCCCATCAGCGCCGCGAAGATGCCCCACGACAGGCCGAGCACGCCGATGCAGTTGCCGACGTCCTGCGCGTTCAGGTTGAGGTCCTTCATGATCGAAGGGAACAGCGGCGCGATCAGCCAGCGGTCGAGGCCGACCAGCCCGAAGCCGAGCGCCAGCAGCGTGACCGCCTTCCACTCATAGGAGGTATCCCACTCGTTTGCTTTCATTTCCGTCTCCGTGGACACAGGTTCGCCTGCGCGCGACGGAGCGCCTGCGCATCAGCCAGGTCCGATGGTTTTTGTGTGCGATGTGAATCGCCGGGAAGCGCCGGCTGCCGTTCCGGTTCGACATATCGAATCCGGCCAGCCGACGGCACAACGATAGGTGCAACGCCGGGGATCGGGTATCGAACGCGCGGCGAACGCGCCATTCGCGATATGCAAATAATCGGCGGCGGCGGGCGGAAGTGACGGCGGGAAGGCGGGGAGAGATCGGTCGTGGGGTTGAAGTGACGCGCGATTGTGCGTCTCGGGGGAAATCCCTCATGGACATCCGGGCGACCGGGGACTGGCCCGTTCACGCGTGGTGCGCGCAGGCCGGCGATACGTGCGGTCAACACATTTCGTATGACAAAAGATGCGTTTTCGATCTTCTATCGTGGTGGACTTTGACTCGCGCTCCGGAATCTTCGCGCTTATGCAGTTGACCATGGCGAGCCGTGACGGAAACCGCCTTCCACACTATCAAACTGAAAACGGCAAAACTGCTGTCAAGCGGACACGCATACCGAGTGCACGAGCGCGATCGCACGCACATCGATTTTTATATTTCAATTCCACCTTATCTATATCCGAATTAAGACAAGTCGAATTTTCAATTACCGACATCCAATCCGGTTCAGCATAGTTGCCCGCAACCTCCACCTCTCAACCACCCAGAAAGGGATAGCGACAAATACCAACCCTGACTACCCGATATAGGATTTTTCCAATTAATACAAAACACCCCGCCAAATCAGAAAAATGTCGAACACCGTTTCAGAGCGAATTGATTTCCATCTCAAAATACCAATAAACCTTTAAAACCCCCATTGTTTGATATTCTGCGCACCGAAATCACGATCACCACTGCTTTACCGCACTGAAAGTCCGACTCAAAGAATACGAAGCCAGAAAAGCAACGAGATTGCCGTTATGTCGATAGCAACAGCATTACGAAACTTTGCGTCCGGTCTGGTCGACTGGAACAACCGGCCTGTCGCTCTGCATTTCGGGCAGGCGCAACACGCGGTCGGCCATCTGCTGGAGCTTCATCGCGCCGATATTCGCGAAGGATTGATGTCGGGAATCGACGGGCAGCTGACCTGCATATCCACCCACGCCCATCTGGCGCCCACGCTGTTTCTCGGCCTGCCGGTGTCGGTCCGGCTGACGACCGACCGGGGCGACGTGCGGGCGATCAATGCGATCGTGCACGACGTGCAGGCCGGTCAATCCGACGGCGAGTTGACCGTGTATCAGCTACGCATCTGCGATGCGCTGTCGTTGATGGACCGCCGCATCAATTCCCGGGTATTCCGGTCGCGAAACATCATCGACATCCTCGGCACGCTGCTGAACGAATGGCGGCAACGCAGCCCCGCCCTCGCGCGCGCGTTCGATTTCGACCTGTCGGGATTGCGAGCCGAACGTTATCCGGCACGCGAACTGACGCGGCAGGTCAACGAGTCGGACGCCCGTTTCGTGCGCCGGCTGTTGCGACGCGAAGGCATCACCGTCTTTGCAAAGGCGTGGGCGGTCGGCAACGCGCGCGGCACGGCCGACGAGCGGCCGATCCACACGCTCGTGTTCTGCGACGACCCGCTGCGATTGCCGGAATCGCCTGCCGGCACCGTGCGCCTTCATCCGCGCGATTCGGGAACCGCGCAACGCGATACGGTGACGTTGTTTGCGCATCATCAGCGCCTGTCCCCCGGCAAAGCCGGCCGTCCGTCGTGGGACTACAAGAAGGCGCGCATGGACGATTCCGCGATCGCGACGAGCATCGATCAGGGCGACGCCGGCAACGACCTGGCCCGGCTGCTGACCGATGTCGCGATCGACATTCCGCACGTCGGCGACTCGTGGAACGATCACGACCGCATCACGCATGACCGGATACTCGCCCACCAGTTCGCGGCGGAGCGCTACGACGGTATCGGCCACGTCCGCGACATGCCGGTCGGCTGCTGGTTCACGCTGACGGGCGACCCCGAACTCGACATGAAGCCGGCCGAGCAGCGGCAGTTCGTCGTGACGTCGGTACGGCACGACATCCGGAACAACCTTCCCAAAGACCTGGCCGGCCGCGTAATCGCGCTGTACGCAGCCAGCCGGAACCTCGCGCAAGCCGCCCCACCCGCGCCGGCCGATGCGTCGGAACAGGCAGATACGCGCTACGAGAACCATTTCACGTGCGTGCGTCGCGGCGTGCTGCTCACGCCGTCCTACGATCCGACAATCGACCTCCCGCCGGCTCACCTGCTGACCGGCACGATCGTCGGCACGCAGGGCGAGGAAGTATTCTGCGACGCGACCGGCCGCGTGCGCGTACGGATTCATGGCTTCGATCCCGCCGATCACGAACACGCGCAAGGCGCCGGAACGAACGGGTCGGCCGGCGACAGCGCACCGATACGCGTCGGCGCGAGTCTGGCGGGCGCAAACTTCGGCACGCTCTTTCTGCCCCGCGTCGGGATGGAAGTCTTGCTGGGCTGCCTGTCGGGCGATCCGGACCGCCTGGTCATCATCGGCGTGCTGAGCAACGGCGCGAACCCGCCCGCGACGTTCACGCATACCGGTGCGCTGCCCGGCAACCGTTACGTGTCCGGGATCAAGACGAAGGAAATCAAGGGCGCTCGGTACAACCAGCTTCGCCTGGACGATACGCCGTCGCAGATATCCGCGCAGTTGGCGAGCGAGCATGCGCATACCCAGTTGAACCTGGGTTATCTGACGCAGCCCCGCAAGGATGGACACGGTGCCGATCGGGGCGAAGGCGCGGAGTTGCGCACCGATGCCGCGGCGGCCTTGCGCGCGGCCCAGGGCATCCTGTTCTCGACCTATGCGCGCACATGCGCGACCGGTGGTCAGCTCGATCGTGACGAACTGATTCAGTTGCTCGACCAGTGCATGATGCTGTTCAACTCGCTCGGCGACTATGCCGGCCAGCACGGCGGACGAGCCACGGATACCGCCGGGCAGGAGAAGATCGCCGATGCGTTCCGTCACTGGAAGCCCGATCTTGCGGATGCCGGTTCCGCCGGCGACACGTCCGCCTTGATGGCATTCGGCGCACAGGCAGGATCGCTGCACGTCACGCCCAGGACGCATGTCATGTATGCGGGCGAGAACATCGACCAGATTGCCCAGCGGCACGTGCAGGTCGCGAGCGGCGAGCGCATCAACCTGCACGGCGGCCATGGCGTCGCGATGTTCGCGCACAGCGGCGGCGTGTCGGCCATCGCGAATCGCGGGAAGGTGACGATCCAGTCGCAGGACGACGACACGCAGGTGGATTCCGCGAAGAACATCCAGTTGACCGCGGCCGGCGGCAAGCTCGCCGGCATGGCGAACGATCAGGTCGTGTTCGTCACGTCGGGCGGTGCGTACCTGAAGCTGAACGGCGGCGACATCGAACTCGGGTGCCCCGGCACGTTCACCGTGAAGTCGGCAGGCCACGCGTGGGGCGGCCCGGCCAGCATGAGCACCGACATGCCGACGTTCGACCACGCCCCGCTCGGCCGTGTGCCGAAACTCGTTCGCGCGACCGACGGCGATGCGGTGGCGGGGTTCGACGGGCACCTGCAGCGGGCATCCGAAGCGCTGTCGAACCTGACCACCGACGCGGCCGGCGAGCTGCCCGCAGTGCATGGCGACCAGTTCGAAACGCTGTCGGTGCAGTTCATCAAGAAGAACGGCTAAGACCATGACCGATTCGATTCTCGACCATCGGCCAGTAGCGGGCGCGCGCGCCGACGCGCCCGACACGACGACCGACGCACCCGCCACCGCTGCATCGCACTCCGAACCGCCGCCTGTCGTCGTCGGCAGAGCCGAGGGACCGATACTGTTCGACAACGACAAGCGGCTCATCTGCGTCAAGCAACTGCCGTTGCCCGGCGTCGTCATCTTCGTCCACGGCGTCAACTCCGAGGGCGAATGGTACAAGGCGTCCGAAGAGGGATTGTGCAAGGGCCTGAATCGTCGGCTGGGACGCCTGGACGACCAGATGACGTATCACGGGGTCGACGCCGGGCAGTTGACGCCTGCGAAGTACACCGAGAGCGTGACGCCGGAGGGGTTTCTGAATCCGAAGCTTTGGGCGGGAAACTATGTCAAATCTGATCCATCGTTTTCGCCCGTTATCCATTTTCGGTGGGGCTACAAGGCGACACTGGAAGAACTGAAGGAATACGGCGACAAGATCTTTCTCAACGAGAAGGATTATTGGGGAGGCGGGCCGTTCACCAACGGCTGTTCGAGCTTGCCCGATCTCTGGCACGGTGGCCTCGACGACCGAGCCGTGGGGTGGATAACCGTGCAAGGGATCAACCCGACCAACCGGCCGCTGTATCGCGCGCCGCCGCGTGCCTATGGCGTGCTTGCCGCGTTGCGGCTTGCCAAACTGATCGAGTCGATTCGGAAGATGCGCGCCGACGTGCCGATCACCGTTGTGTGTCACAGCCAGGGGAATATCGTCGGCCTCACGGGCGCGTTCTTCGGTGACGCGTTACCGGAAGTGGAAGATCCGTGGGGGCGCAAGGGGCGATGCGTCGCGGATGCCTATGTGCTGGCCAATGCGCCGTACAGCCTGGCGAACAGTGAAGGTCCGCACAAATCCGACACGTTCATGGACACCTGGTCGCAACGTGCGACGAAGGATGCCGAGGGCAAGCGCGGCCGACAGACCTACGCAGCGCGCACTCAGACGCTCCGCACATTCTTGTCGATGATTGGCGATCGCGCTGCCCATGAACCGTCGCCAGACACGGTCGATGCCGACATGGCGAACAACCGGGTATCGCCGACGAGCAACAAGTCGTATACCGCACTGGCCGACCGTGCGCGCCACGGCCTGAACGGATCGACGTATGGGCGCGTCACCGCGTATTGCTGTCCGCACGATCAGGTGATTTCGGCGATCACCGTGCAGGGTATCGGCTGGCGCGGCATCGACAGGCACGAACTGACGGATATCGGCGTTCACGGCGTCCTGACGCAGCGCGTGTTCGCGTCCGGCTTCGATGTCGGTGTGCAGAAGCGCTACCGCTATTGGGAAGACGACTGGCGGTACGGCAAGAAAGGCACGAAGAGGGGCTTCTGGTATCCGCCATCGCCGCCGGCAAAGTTCAATCTGATCGGTGCGCTCAAGGGAAATGAGTCGGTGTGGGGAATGGCGGCAACGCTGTTCTCCGCGCCGATCATGTTCCTCGCGACCGGGGTCAGTTCGGCAATGAACATGTTTCGCGTGAATGCCGATCCGCCGAAGGGTTGGGAGGTATTGGCGGACGCACCGGCCCTGGACGAGACGTTTCCGCCGCAGGCGTTGAGGTTCGACAAGCCCATTCTGACCGAGGACGGCGAAGCGACAAGTACCTTCAACGAAGGCAACGATCCGCCATCCGCATGGCGCAATGCGAGCAAGGCCGATGCGGACAAACAGGCCGACGATCCTTACGACCAGTACAAGGCGAAGAACGAGGACGGCGATGCTCACGGCACGGCCGAAAGCGAAGCCGGACAGCGTTACGAGGATCGCGCCCAGATGAGGATGGAGGCGCGCCGCACGTTGAACACGGAGTGGGTCGACAGCGACGGCCACGTCATCGGCGAGGATGGCAAAAGCGCTCTACCGGACGACTACAAGGAATGGCGAGACAAGCAGATCGTGGACTGGCTCGATCGCGGTACGACGAACAGCCCGACGAACCACTCGACGACGATGACCAACCCGGAGCATGCGGAAAAAGCGCTTGCGTATGACGTGGCGATCGGTCCGTGTTACCTGACGCCTGACCAAATGAAAGCGCTTCGAATTGAGGCGGACTGGCGAATGGGCAAAGGGATATCCAACGACAGTCCAGTAAAAAAGTACTACGACTATTTTGCACGCGGCGAAATCGATCAACTTCCTATGCATCAATGGATTCACATTGCAAACAGCGAAGGAAAGATTCCCACTTCAATTGCGGACGACCGCGAAGGCCAGTTCTATCTCAAGATCGGGGGTTCCAGATGAGAGCAATCATCGCAACATGGCCGCGACGCATTGCCATCGCCGCCATGGCATGGATTGTCACGACCCTGCTGATAGCCACTTTAATGGCGCATGTAGAACAGCCGGACCCGGCACACTTGAAAATAGGGGATTGGATGAAACGATTCGTAGTCGTGCCCGGCTTACTAGCGCTCATGGTGTTTTTACTCACCACGGCCATGACGCGTACCGCGCAAGCGGTGCCGCTGCCCGCTACAGCCACTACAGTCACTCACTCTGAACTACCCGCAAGGCCCTTCGTTGCACAGGTCGTCGGTCTGATTTGGCTAAATCCGTTGCAACGCAAAGACTATTCAACAGAGTGGCAAACGCTGTGGACGCAAGGGCTTGTTGCACCAAACAAAAACGACGACATGATGCGTACTGACCCGAAGTCGTTTTCGACACTCCAATCAGTCGCTGGGATTGCCTACGGGAATGAAGGTACAGAAACATTCAAGGGTTTCTATCACAAATACATGTACGAATTTCCACTGCTGTTACGTTCACGCTATGCGACAAACCCGAAGTATTTCTACACAGTGAGTCCTGACGATCGAAAAAATTGGCATGAACTGGCGGGTATTCGCGTCGAGCTCGCCATTCCTGAGCGACTGGATGCGACTGACTCTCAAAGTTACTTGCAAGACTCGATTCGAAAGACGTTTTCCATCGGTAACCCACATTTTCCGAAGGTATGGAGCCGCAGTACGCCCCCTGATGTGCAGATCACGCAAGGTGGTGCAAATGCCGGCTTCACGTCGTTGAACAACGCGCTGGACTATCTGCAAGCGAACCCCGACAAGAGCGTGTGGGTGATGAATTGGGACGCGCCCAATTTCCCGCCCACCGACGCCCAGATCAACGAGAACCTCGTCGTGCTGTTCCTCGTCGGTCCGGCCTTCAACACCGAGCGCGAACCGCTCGCGTGGATCGGCAAGGCCGCGACCGGCGGCATCGACGAATTCTCGCAGAAGGCCGGTACGACGCGAACGGTACAAGCATGGAAGGCAACCATCGACCAGGCGGTGCACAACACAGGGATCGCGGTTCCAGATATCAAGTACGTCGTTCACGATGCCGGTGCCGGTAGCGACGCCGCATCGGCGCGACTTGTCGGTCTATCGCAGACACTCACCGAAATCCTGCCGGAGTACGACCACAAGAATCAGGCGTTCAACACGTCGGCCTTGCTCGGCGACATGGGCACTGGTAGCGCATTGACCAACGTTGCGCTGGCAATCGGCCGGATCAATCATTTCGGCGGCAACGCGCTCGTCGCAGGTACGACCGACCCGAAACACCCCGTTGCCGTCGTGATCATGCCACCGTCGAAGCTCACATCGATCGATCCGGACAAGGACTGGTTTCGTGCGCGTGGCGAAAACAACGCTTATCTACCGTGGTGGGGGCGTCGTCACGACACAAACTACGGGATGCAGGGCTATTCGTGGTGATGTAAGCCGACACGCGGCACGTTGCGTGTGAACGCGCCCGCCACACCGAATCACATCGAGGATGGCATTCCAGATAGCCATCCGAATAGTAAGACGAGCGCGAGGGCCAGATCTATCTGAATGATGGAGGGTTGCCATGAGGGCTCTGATCGCTACTCGATCCCGGCGCATCGCGATCGCCGTTATGGTTTGGATAGTCGCGGTTCTACTGATGGCCACACTAATGGCACACGTGGAACAACCAGACCCGGCACACTTGGAAATAGGAGATTGGATGAAACGATTCGTAGCTGTGCCCGGCTTGCTGGCGCTCATGACCTTCCTATTCACCACGGCCATGGCACGGCCGGCCCAAGCAGAGACGCACCCCATTCCCCCCACTCTGGAAGCCGCCCGTACAGACGATCCGGCCAGGAACCCCGTTGCGCAAGTCGTCGGCATGATTTGGTTGAATCCATTGCAACGGATGGACTATCCGACAGAGTGGCAACTGTTGTGGGCGCAAGGGCTTGTTACACCCAACAAGAACGACGATATGGTGCGGACCAAGCCTGAAAAATTCTCTTCGCTTCGGTCAATTGGCGCACTGGTCTACGGCAACGAAGGGGAAGAGACGTTCAAAGGCTTCTATGCCAAGTACATTGATAAATCCATACTGCTGCTTCGAACGCGCTATGGGATGAATTCAAAGTACTTCTACACAGTGGACCCCAAGAATCAGAAGGACTGGCGCGAACTCGCCGGCATACGCGTCGAAATTGCTATTCCTACTCGTCTCGACGCAACGTTTGCTCGATCGCGCCTGGTCGATCGAATGATGACATTCTATGAAATCGGCCCGCCCTCTCCCAAAACTCTGTGGAGCCGCGACACGCCCCCTGACGTGCAGATCACGCAAGGCGGTGCAAACGCCGGCTTCACGTCGTTGAACAACGCGCTGGACTACCTGCAAGCGAACCCCGACAAGAGCGTGTGGGTGATGAATTGGGACGCGCCCAATTTCCCGCCCACCGATGCGCAGATCAACGAGAACCTCGTCGTGCTGTTCCTCGCCGGTCCGACCTTCAACACCGAGCGCGAACCGCTCGCGTGGATCGGCAAGGCAGCGACCGGCAACACCGCCGAGTTTTCGCAGAAGGCCGGCACGACACGAACGGTGCAAGCGTGGAAGGCAACCATCGACCAGGCCGCACGCAATGCCGGGATCGCCGTCCCGAAGATCAAGTACATCGTTCACGATGCCGGCGCAGGTAGCGACGCCGCATCGGCGCGACTTGTCGGCTTATCGCAGACACTCACCGAAATCCTGCCGGAGTACGACCACAAGAATCAGGCGTTCAACACCGCGGCCTTGCTCGGCGACATGGGAACCGGCAGCGCCTTGACCGACGTTGCGCTGGCGATCGGCCGGATCAATCACTACGGCGGCAACGCGCTCGTCGCAGGCACGACCGACCCGAGACACCCCGCGGCCGTCGTGGTCATGCCGCCGGCCAATCTCACGCCGATCGATCCGAACGAGGACTGGTTCCGTGCGCGTGGCGGGAACAACGCTTACCTGCCGTGGTGGGGGCGCCGTCACGACACCAACTACGGGATGCAGGGCTACTCATGGTGATGCAAGCCGACACACGGCGCGTTGAGCACGAACTCGACCGCCACACCGAAGCACACAGGAAAGGGGTTATATGCGAGGCATCATTCGAACAGGCGACCTGCACACTCACGGCGGCCGGGTCGAATCCGGGGCGGCGACGAGCAAGGTGATGGGACGCGCGGTCGCCCGCGTCGGCGATGCATGTTCGTGCCCGCTTCACGGCGCCTGCGTGATTGCTGAAGGAGACATGGCATTCGATGTCGAAGGCCGCCCCGCCGCATTCCACAATCACAAGACGTCCTGCGGAGCGGCATTGATTTCTACCCTGCAAACTTCCGGGCGCATCTGAATGGCACAGATTCGACGCATGACAGCCGAACAGTTTCAGCTGTTGAGGCTGCACGATACCCGGATCAAGCCGGTGAACCGGTGGGCCTTGTTCGAAATCTTCGTCAGGGGCCGGTCGCAGCGCAAGCTCGCCGCCGAACTCGGCATCACCAATTCCGCCATGTCGCAGCTGGTACGGAGAGCGTGGCAGCGATATCTGGCATTGCCGGGCAACGACACGCGCCTGACCACACTGACGATCACGATCCCTGCCAGGTACGAAAGCGCCTTGCATGCATGGGTGCGCGACACTCACCGACGGGCCACGCCAATCGATCCGCTGTGACCACCCGGTCGAGCCGGGGGAAACGCCGCGCCCCCTTCCCCGTTTCGCAGACGTCGCGGGACATCGTTTCCCCCGCAACCCGGAGACGGGGCCATCTCGCGCGGCGCCATTGATCAAGAAACAAATTCCCCCAATCGCCACAAAAACAAAACCACATTCCACGTCAGACCCAAACACCGACCCATTTTGGATCCTTTTTCCCTTCTGTCCCCCGTATCATTTCTCCCATTCTGAAAGAACAGAGCAAGAGACGGACATGAGCGAACCCACCACGCTGCACTACCTCGACTACGCAGCCACGACGCCCGCCGATCCCCGCGTGATCGAAGCGATGACGGCCTGCCTCGGCTTCGACGGCATCTTCGGCAATCCCGCATCGAGCTCGCACGCCGCCGGCCGGCTGGCGAAAGACAAGGTCGAGCAGGCCCGCGCGCAAGTCGCCGCGTTGATCGGCGCGGATGCCGACGAGATCGTCTGGACGTCCGGCGCCACCGAATCGAACAACCTCGCGCTGAAGGGTTACGCGGAAAACGCGACCGACAAGCGCCACCTGATCACGAGCCGCATCGAGCACAAGGCCATCCTCGACACGATGGCGAACCTGTCGAAGCACGGCATGTCGGTCACGTTCGTGGCGCCCACGCGCGACGGCGAGATCACCGCCGACGCGGTCGCTGCCGCCATCGGCCCCGATACGGGCCTCGTGTCGCTGATGCTGGTGAACAACGAGCTCGGCACGCTGACCGATATCGCCGCCATCTCCCGCATCGTGCACGCCGCCGGCGCGCTGCTCCACGTCGACGCCGCACAGGCGCTCGGCAAGACGCCGATCGACGTGCGCACGCTCGGCATCGACATGCTGTCGATGTCCGCGCACAAGGTGTACGGCCCGAAGGGTATCGGTGCGCTGTTCGTGCGCCGCGACATCGCCAACCGGATCTCCCCGCAAATCCACGGCGGCGGCCACGAGCGCGGCCTGCGCTCAGGGACGCTCGCGACGCATCAGATCGTCGGCATGGGCGTTGCATGCGAACTGGCCGCTGAAAAGCTCGACGGCGAAGCCGCGCGGATCGCGGCGCTCGGCACGCGCCTGACGAACGCGCTGGCCGCGCTCGGCGACGTCACGCAGAACGCGGCCACGGCACGCCGCATCCCGCACACGCTGAGCCTGACGGTGAATGCGCCCGGCTTCTTCCCGTTCATGCTCGACGAAGCGCTCGCCGTGTCGTCGACCTCCGCGTGCAACTCGGCCAGCGGCGCACCGTCGCACGTGCTGACCGCGATCGGCCTCGACGCGGAGACGGCGGGCCGCACCGTGCGCGTGAGCTTCGGCCGCTTTACGACGGAGCAGGACGTCGATTTCGCGATCGCCTGTTTCCGCCGCGCGATCGAGCAGTGTCGTGCGACGGCCGCGAACGGGTTTTCCGCTTCGCGGCAGATCACGCCGGCCGACCTGAAGGCGATCCGCAACGCCGGCTTCCGCTCGGTGATCTGCAACCGGCCCGACGGCGAAGGCGTCGACCAGCCGGCATTCGACGAAATCGCCGCGGCGGCCCGCGAACTGGGCCTCGACGCGCGCTACCTGCCGGTCGAGCGCGACCGCATCGGCGAGGCGGACATCGACGCATTCGGCGCGCTCGTCGATACGCTGCAGAAGCCGGTGCTCGCGTACTGCGGAAGCGGCAGCCGGGCCGGCATGCTGTGGAATCGCCTGTCCGCACGACGCGCGGCCTGAGCCGGCACGCTTCCTTCGTCACACCGCACCGCCCGCGTTCACGCACGAAGCCGACGCTTCGCTGCCTGAACGCGCGGTGACGCCGGCCTACTCGGCCTCACTTCCCTTCATCGCCGTCCATCGGCGTATAGATCGCCAGCTTCAGCGCGGGATCGTCGTTCGCCTGGAACGTCGCGTACTCGTAGCGCTGCGCGCCGCGTTGCGCGTGGACGAGCACCTTCTCGCCCGACACGCCGCTGCGCACGTCGTGCTCATCCCACCATTGCGCGAACTCGACGCTGCCGGCGCGCAAGCGTTCCACCAGTGCGACGAATGCCGGCTCGCTCGCGTAGAGATCGTGGTTCGCGCGAAACAGTGCGATCATCCGGCGCGCCTCGCCGGCCCAGCTCGCGGCGAAGAGCGCACGCGCGTGCGGCTCGACGAACATGTAGACAAGGATGTTGCGATCGGCTTCCGCCAGCCGGTCGAAGCCGAGCAGTTCGGCCGCGGCGGCATTCCACGCGAGGATGTCCCAGCGCCGCCCGGTCACGTAGGCCGGCTGCTGAAGATAGGCA
Organism: Burkholderia sp. ZZQ-2; assembly: GCF_050768715.1. Taxonomy (NCBI): domain Bacteria; kingdom Pseudomonadati; phylum Pseudomonadota; class Betaproteobacteria; order Burkholderiales; family Burkholderiaceae; genus Burkholderia; species Burkholderia sp. ZZQ-2. The sequence goes on from NZ_LDVA01000110.1 coordinate 52,096, forward strand.
ACGAGCCGCGCGATCGCGGGCGGCACACGCTCCGGCACGAACGCACGCGCCTCGTCGCGCCGTGCGAGCGTGCGCAGATGGGCAGCCTCGGCCTTGTCCAGCCGCAATGCGCGTGCCAGCGCGTCGAGCGTCGCATCCGACGGGCTGACGTCACGCCCCTGCTCGAGCCGCACGTACCAGTCCACACCGATGCCCGCCAGTTCCGCCACTTCCTCGCGCCGCAGACCGGGCGTGCGCCGGCGCGGGCCGCCGTGCAGGCCGACGGCATCCGGCCGCAGCTTCTTGCGCCGCGAGCGCAGGAAATCGCCGAACGGGGTTCGCGTGGTGACGGTCATCGGGTTCGCTCCGTGCAGGGTGGTATTGGCCGATCCTGGGCTCGCGCCGGGCCTTGTTGCGGATTCTAAGCCTGCCAGAATCGGCGCGTCCCCCACCCTCGGGAACCCTCATGAAAGCTGCGATCCTGAAGTCACTCGGCCTGCCGCTCGCCGTCGAGACGATGCCCGATCCCGTGCTCGGCACCGGCGAGGTCATCGTGGATGTCGTCGCGACGCCGGTTCTGCCCTACGCGCGGGAAGTGTTCAGCGGCGAGCGTCGTTATCCGATCGCGCTGCCGATCGTCCCCGGCTGCGGCGCGATCGGCCGGGTCCGGCAAACCGGCCCCGATGCGACGCAGTTGCAACCGGGCGACTGGGTGTTCTGCGATCCGACCGTGCGCTCGCGCGACGATGCGCGGATGCCCGACATCGTGCTGCAGGGCTGGAGCGCGCGCGGCGAAGGCGGCAAGCAGTTGCAGCGGTATTTTCACGACGGCCCGTTCGCCGAGCGGCTGCGCGTGCCGACCGAGAACGCGGTGCGCATCGGCGATATCGCATCGGCCGACGCCGCGCGCTGGTGCGCGCTCAATACGCTGCTCGTGCCGTACGGCGGGCTGCTCGCGTCCGACCTGCGCGCGGGCGAGATCCTGCTCGTCAGCGGCGCGACCGGCCACTTCGGCAGCGCAAGCATCGCGGTGGCGCTGGCCATGGGCGCGCGGTGCGTGGTCGCGCCCGGCCGCAATGCGCGCGTACTGGCCGACCTCGAGCGCCGCTTCGGCGATCGCGTGCGCACGGTCGAGCTGATCGGCGACGAAGCCGCGGATCGCGCCCGCATGCAGCAGGCGGCACCGGGGCCGATCGACTGCGTGATCGACCTGATGCCGCCTTCGGTGCCGGCGACGACGGTGCGTGCCGCCGTGATGGCCGTGCGCCCCTACGGGCGCGTGGTGCTGATGGGCGGCGTCGGCATGCTCGGCGGGGCGGGGCTCGAGTTGCCGTATCCATGGATCATGCGCAACGACATCACGCTGCGCGGCAAGTGGATGTATCCAACGGAAGCGGTGACGCTGATGGCGGGGCTGGTTCACGGCGGGCTGCTCGATCTCGGGCATTTCGACGTGACGGCGTTCGCGCTCGACGACGCGAACGATGCGGTCGCGCATGCAGCCGCGAACGGCGGGCCGTTCAAGGTGACGGTGATCGCGCCCTGACCTCGGCACGCGGCGATCGTGGCGGAGCGCGATCCGGTGGAAAGCGCGCGCGAAACACTGCGCGAGTGTCCACCGGCCAAGCCCGGGCGCCAGTGAATTCCGGCACAATGCCCGTCGTGTCCGTCACCCGAAACCCGCATGCCCTGCCCGTCAAACTCCCGCGCGCGGAAGCGCGCCGACGCCGGCGCCCCTTCCTCCGACAGCCCGTGCAACCGGCAGCATGCCGGCCGGGCCGCCGCGCTGCTGCTTGCCGTGAGCCTCGCCGCGTGCGACGCGACGCCCGTCCCTGACCGGCTCTCGGACTTCGATGCGACCTACGCGATGCAGGAGCGGTTCGGCCTCGGCGACGTGTTGGTGTTTCTCGGGTCCTGCATCGGCGCCAAAAACCCAACTTACCCGGGCCAGGCCGCCTGCACCGCTGTCATCTACTCGAACGGCCACGGGTCGGAAACGCAGGCCGACTTCCACTGGAACGGGAAGAAATGGGTGGCCGAGCCCACCGCGTCGCAGGATCTCCTGCCTCACCCCGATCCCAAGCTCGCAGAGTGGGTGAAGTAAGCGCGCGCGACGCGCCGCTACTTCGGATACTCCAGTTGCAATGCGACCCAGCCCGATGTCGCGTCGCCGTAACGTGCCGCGATGTCTCCGAGCACACCCGGAAGCACCGATTCGCCACGCCGTCCGGCCAGCATCGCCACGCGCGCGTGCCCGGCAGTCGCCGGCTGCGCCAGCAACCGCAGCCCGTGCCTCGACTCGATCACGCGCGCGCCCGCCGTCGCGACGACGTCGCTGCGCCAGGTCCGCGCCCACGCGTCGGCGGTCAATGCAACCGGAAGCTCGTCGAACCCGTCTTCGACCGGAAGATCGAACGTCTCGTGCCGCCAGAACGCGAGGCGGTTCGTCAATGCGACCGCCACCGCCGGCGCGGTCAACACGAACCGGCTGCCGTCATGAACGTCGCTCCATGCCTGCGCGCCGACGCGCCGCGCGGTCTCGCGCGCCGCGGCCGGCCCCGCCAGCGCACTCACCAATGCCAGCGAAGCGGGAATCGACGCCGACACGCCGGTCGTCGTCATGACGTCGCCGTCCATCACATAGCGGCGATCGTCGACCCACGTCGTCCCGGTAAAGCGGCGACGCAGGCGGTCGCGCGAATACCAGTGCGACGTCGCCGTGCGATGCTGGAGCAGGCCCGCGTTAGCGAGGACTTCCGCGCCATCGCAGATCGCCACCATCGTCGCGCCGCCGACGGCCTGCTTGCGCAACCACGCCAGCACCGCCGGCCGGTCGGCACCGTGCAGCGCGGGGACGATCACGACATCCGCCCCGGCTGGAACGGTCGCGTCGAACCGGTCGAACGTGGTGTCGGCCAGCATGCGCAACGCGGGCATCAGTTCGACCTCGCCTTCGTCGGCCGATACGGCGACGACATCGGCCGCACCGGACGTCTTCAGAATCGCGTACGGAACGATGAAATCGGTCGTCTCCGTTCCTGCATTGTCCGCGACGATCGCCACGAGCGGTCGCACGCGGCCCGCCTTCGGCGCGCCGACCGTGAGCGCTCGCGCGACCGGCGGTGCGTCCTCCGCCCACACCGGTGCCGGCCACCCCGCCGCACACGCGCCCAGCACCGCGCACACGAGCAGCACTGCCCCGCCTGTCTTCCCTGACCACATCGTCCACCCGTATCCGTCGATTGCACGTCCGGAAAATTACAAGGATCATGCTCGCGGTCACAAGGACAACTCCACCGCACTTTCCGCCATGTCCCAGTCAACCTGTTCGGCACGCGACATCGTTGTCGTCGGCTTCGAAGGCGTCCAGTCGCTCGACATCACGGGCCCGATGGAAGTGTTCGCGGTCGCGAACCGTCATCTTCCCGACCATGCGCTGCCGTACCGGCTCACGCTCGCGTCGCAACACGGCGACGACATTGTCACGCACGCGGGCCTGCGCCTCGCCGGTACGGCCCCGCTGGCGGCGCTGCCGGGGCAGATCGACACGATCGTCGTCGCCGGCGGCAATGAAGCGGCACTGCGACACGCGGCGTCGGAAGCCGGCGTGCTGCCGTGGCTGCGCACGCGAATCGCGGACACGCGGCGCATCGCGAGCATCTGCACGGGTGCGTTCGTGCTCGCCGCGGGCGGATGGCTGGACGGCAAGCGCGCGACCACGCACTGGAACCAGTGTGCGACGCTGCAGGCGCTGTGCCCCGACGCGCGAATCGAACCGGACGCGATCTACGTGAGCGATCCGCCGTTTCATACGTCGGCCGGCGTGACGGCCGGCATCGATCTGTGTCTTGCACTCGTCGAGGCGGACTGCGGCGCGCCGACCGCGCTCGCGGTCGCGCGCGAACTCGTGCTGTTCGTGCACCGTCCCGGCGGGCAGGCGCAGTTCAGCGTCGGGCTCGATATCCAGGCCAACGCGACGCCGCGCATGCGGACGCTGCTCACCGGGATCGCCGACGATCCGACCGGCGATCTCGGCGTCGCCGCGCTGGCCGCACGGATGCACATGAGCGAACGCTCGTTTGCGCGCAACTTCCTCAAGGAAACCGGACGATCGCCCGCGCAGTTCGTCCTTGCGGCACGCGTCGAGCGCGCGAAGGCGCTGCTGGAGCGGGCCGACTGGCCGCTCGAGCGGATCGCCGAGCGGTCGGGATTCGGCAGCGTCGACGCGTTGCAGCGCGCATTCGCGAAGCAGGTCGGCGTCTCGCCGCGCGACTATCGCGCACGCTTCGGCGTGAGGCGCGACCGGCAGCGGATCGCGTAGGCCGGCGCACCGCGCAATACGCGTTCCAGGATACGTTGAACCTGAACCCCGTCGCGTACCTGCGGGTCGTGCGCCTGAATCACGCACGCCGCGAGCTTCGGCTCGGCGATTCCGTGACGTCTGCCGCGGCCACCAAATGGGGCTCCCGGCACCTGAGCAGTTTCGCGCGGGACTATCGCGCGATGTCCGGCGAGTTGCCGTCGGCCATCGCGAAGCGCTACGCGCGCCACGCAACCTGAACGCCTGTCACCTTCCGGTGGCCGGTGCGAACGATCCCGCGCCGGCCGCCGCCCTGCCCGCTACGTCACTCGTCCTGCTGATCCTGCTGCGCCTGCACCTGCCGCTGCCGGATGAACTGCCGCACATCGCTCATCGTCACGCGGCCGGTGTGCTTCGCATCGATCTCGTCGAAGTGCTTCGACACGAAGCCCAGGCCGCTGCTCTGCGCCTGCGCCTTCGTCACGGCCGCGCCGTTGCTCAGCACCGTATTGGCGCCGAGCCGCGCATCGACACGCTGCTGCGCCTGCTGCTGCAACGTCGCGCCGGTCGACGGCAGCACCGGCGCCGCCCGCGTGGCAGGAAAGAACGGACCGTCGACACCGTGCCCGCCGTGCGGCAGCTTCACCGGCGCCACCGACTGCGGCGGCAACGCGTGGGCACTGCTCATCACGGCACCGAGGACGATCAACGGGGACATACGCCGCATCAAATTGATTAGGGACATGATCACTCGCATTCAATGGATGAATAGAGGGTTCCTTTGACAAGGAGTCCGTCGCTCAAGGGGCCGCCGCCAGCGTCGTCGCGGCCGTCGCGCCCGGGACGCTGCCGGTCGGCACGCCCGGCGGGTTTTCATCCGGCCACGGCGGCGGCAGCGTGTGCAGCGTCAGTGCCGTCGGAATCCGCGCGCCCTTGTAGAACGTCTTCAGGTCCCGCTTCATCTGCGGACGGGCGACGTCGTCCAGGTAGATCATGTGGCCGCCCTGGAAGAAGTTCACCTGCAGCTTCGGATTCAGGCCCTTCACCGTCTGCAGCCGCGCGAGCTGCTTCTCGGTGTTGAAGAACGGCGTCGCGAGATCGTGGAAACCGTTCTCCGCGAGCACGCGCAGCTTCGGGTTGAGCTGCAGCGCACCGAGCAGATCGGGGATCGTGTCGGGCATCGGCTGGCCGTCGTGCGAGAAGTCCCAGACGCCGATGATGTTGTCGTTCAGCGGCAGGTACGTCGCGTTCGGCGCGGTGTAGCCGAGGTAATCCGGCATCTGCGTCGCAAGCGCGTTCGTGAACGGCTGCGAAATCAGGATGTCGGACGGGTCGCCGTCGTTCTGCAGCCGCGGATCGGAGTTCGGCAACGACACGCGTCCGTCATACCGGCCGATCGTCGTGCCGGGCAGCAGGCTCGTGCCGAACGGATTCGCGTTGAAGTAGCCGCGCAGCGCCTGTTGCGTGAGGCTCGACGGGATCGACCACAGCTTGAGCGTCGCGTCGCTCGGGAACACCGGCGTGCCGAGCGCATCCGGAATGCCGAGCTGGCTCAACACCCACGACTGCGAATACTTCTGCAGCTGGTTGTAGATCAGCGTCGTGAACAGTTCCGTCTGCAGTGCGTACAGATCCTGGTTCACCGGTGCCGGCGAAACCTGGTTGAAGTACGCCGCGACCGCCGCATAACCGGGCAGGTAACCGGCCACGGTATCGGTTTCGAGCAGCAGCCCCTCCGTCGACTGCGTGATCGCCACGGCTTCCACCGCATCCGCGAAGTAGTTCAGGATCGCCGACTGCAGCACGATGCCCGTCAGGTGCACGCCGGCCGATTCGAGCGCCAGCGCGAGCATGTCGGTACGCGGCGTGCCGTACGACTCGCCGTACAGGTAGATCGGCGACGTGCCGCGGCTGTTGACGTTCAGGTAGCGCTGGATGAAGTCGCGCATGATGTTCACGTCCGCGTCGGAACTCCAGTACTTCTGGTTGGTGTTCGGCAACACGGCTTCCGACAGCCCGGTGCCGGGCGGGTCGATGAACACGAGGTCGGTGGTGTCGATCAGGCTGTCGGCGTTGTCGACGAGCGGATAGTTCGGCCAGTTGCTGCCGAACCCCGGATCGGGCGTGGCCACGCGGGTCGGCGCGAACGAGCCGAGACGCAGCCAGATCGACGACGAGCCGGGGCCGCCGTTATAGACGAACGTGACGGGGCGCGGCTTGCCGTTCGTGCTCGGCGCGGTGTACGCGACGTACGACATCGACGCTTCCGCATTGCCGTTCGCGTCCTGCGCGGTCAGGTGGCCGGTGGTCGTCGTGTAGTTGACGGTCGTGCCGCCGTTTTTCCACTGGTAATGCATGACGGCCGCTTTCTCGGACACCTGGGCGGGCGCGAGGCCGTCGCCCGCGTTCAACGAATAGGCGACCTGGTCGACGTAAGGCTGGTTGGCCGCCGGTGTCTGGCTGCCGGCCGCTTGCGCGCTGGCCTGCTGACTGGCCGTTGTCTGCGCGAGACTCGATGCGCCGACGGACGATGAATCGTCGCCGCCGCACGCCGAGAGCGCGAGTGTCATCGCGGTCAATGCGCCTAGCCCGGCCATCCGGCCGCGACGGGCACGGCGGTTGCCGGTACTGCTCCTGTCTGGTTTCATCTCGTTCCTTGTGGCTGGTTCGGATACCGCTTCACAAAGGCCGCCCTCACTGGCGAGACGCGCAGCAACACCCGCCACTCGCGCAAAGGCGGTTGGGATCGGACTGCTTCAAGAGACTGAACGTGATACAGACACAGCAAACTGCTGGCGAGAATCGTGCTTGAACCGCCCCCTGCAGTTTGGACTTCTTTTCTGATTACCGAAATTTACGACATCGACAAAATAGGCGGTGCTGCGCCGCGTTGTCAAAGATCATTCCGATATTAAAAATCCCGCAATGATGCGAAGGGCCGCCAGTGTCTGGCATTTGAAAGAAAACGGGATTATTCGTGCAAGGTGCGTCTCGTCGGCAATGCCGCGCCGAATATTTTACTTTTTCGCGAACAACGACGAAGCCTTTACTGTATTGATGCAGCACGCTCAATACCTTCAGATCGACAGGATTTTTCTTTCATTTTTATTATCGCCAATCGATTAATGCATTGCGGCGAAATGCAGGCTTGATTCGAAGATTCGATTCACTTCAATCATTCTTCAATCCGGGGCTTATGCCTCCCTGCCATCCATAAAATACCGATTTCGCGGAATTGCATCGGTTCCAGTGGAATTATTTACCCGATATCCGGCCGGGTTTGTCGATGCGCGAGCGGCGTGCGATTCATCCGCCGCCGCCCGCGCGACGACGTGCGCACCTGCCGCACGTCGTCCATCGCGAAGCCGGTTCAACCCGCGCTCAATGCCCGCCGCCCGGCAGCGCGATATCGATCAGCACCGGGTCGTGATCCGACGAACGATACGCATCCGGCGCGTAGAACGTCTTCTGCTGCTCCGCCGATTTGTAGGCGAGCGTGTACTGCAGCGCGAGCGGCTCGTCCGCGTTGATGTGCCATTCGTGCACGGCCTTCACGTGCGACGCGAGCGGCAGTGTCGCGAGCGCGTGATCGAGATAACCGGCTTCGCCGTTGTACACGTAGCTGTACGCATTCGCGCCGATCCAGCGCGCGACGAGGTTGCGGTAGCCGCGCGATTCGAGCGTGCGGATCGGGTCTTCGTACGTGTAGCTGTTGAAATCGCCGATCAGCAGCACGCCCTGGCCCGCGACGCCCGTCGGGTTGCCGGCGAGCCAGTCGGCCACCTTCGCCGCCGCGCGCGTGCGCGTCGGGTTCCAGCAACCCTGGCCGTCACCCTGGTCGAGATCGTCGTTCGTGGCGTCCGGGCAGTTCTTCGACTTCAGGTGGTTGACCGCGACCGTCAGCGACTGCTTGTTGCCGCCGACCAGCCGGAACGACTGCGCGAGCGGCTGGCGGTTCTTGTCGTCGATCGCGAGCGTGGCCGCGCGGCCGACCGGCTCGACCTTGCGGCTGTCGTAGATCATCGCGACCGTGATCGCATCGCCGCCGAGGCGCGACACGCCCGGGTCGACCACGCGCCAGTGGTTGCCGAGCTTCGCCGCGAGCTGGCGCACCGCGCTCAGTTCGCCGTAGCCGTTGTTCTGGATTTCCATCAGGCCGATCACGTCGGCGTCGATCGCCTTCAGCGCGCTGACGATCTTCGCTTCCTGGCGCTGGAATTCCTGGAAGTTCTTCGCGCCGCGGTTGTTCGGATCGTCGAAGCCGCCGCCAAGACCGTTGCCGTTGAAGTAGTTGAGGACGTTGAACGACGCGACGCGCAGGTTCGATTTCGGATCGCGCGCGGGTGCATTGGTGCGCGGGTTCGTGCGCGCGTCGAATGCCGGCACGGCCGCGCCGGGCAGCGGCTGCACGCGCCACGCGCCGTAACGCACTTCGAGCACGCCTTCGACGTCGCGCACCGTGTAGCCCGCACGCAGCGTGTTCGCGGCCGACAGGCCCGGCGCCGGATACGGCACGGTCGTAGGGTTCTGCTTGTTCGAGCCGTCGTCGAGGATGAGACGGTTGCGTGCGTTCGCATCGATCTGCGTCTGTGCCTGCGCGGGCGGCACGACACTCGTCGGCGTGCGCAGGCGACCGTTGCTGAGCATCACGCTGCCGTAACGGCCGAGTTCGTAGTTGTCGGTGACGTTCAGCGTCTGCGGCAGGCGCACCAGCATCCCTTCATACGCGGCGAACGCGTTCGGGCTGTCGACCGGCAACGTGAGCGTCGCAGGCGTGACGGTCTGGCCGTTCGCGCACACCGCGATCGCGCCCGACTGCGTGAGCTGCGTCTGCCCGTACTTCTCCTCGACCTTGCCCGTCACGTGCACGAGGTCGCCGGCCTTCGCGCGCACTTTCGGCGCATAGACGAACAGGCCCTCGGACACGCCCGACTGGTTGCGGCGCTGCGCGTCGGCCTGCTGGACGAAGAAGCCGCCGAAGCCGTCCGTGCCGCCGAAATCGGCGGTGACGACGGCTTCGATCGACACGTTCTGGCCGGCGAGCGGCGACGGCGCGCCCGGCCCCTGGATGTCGGCGATCGGCGTCGTGCTGCCGCCGCAGTTCGGGCTGACGGGCGCGGCGGTGGCGGCGAAAACCGGCGCGGCGAGCGTCGGGAGCAGCAATAGCGGGGTGAAGAGGCGGATTGTCGAGCGCATGACGGGGAATCCCGGTTGTGAGGGTGGCGAAAGCTTAGCGGCGCTCAATGACAGTTTTTGGTAATCGAAAGACAGGCCGATGTAATTGTCGTCATCACGCTGCGATCGCCACCGATCGCACGTTCGGGCCTGAAAACGCGGGGAAATCGTCCGGCAATAAATTCGTCGTGCTCGCGACGATTCCCCCGCGTGCCTTCGCGCATGGTCCGCCGCGCTATACCGTCCCCGGCAACGCGCTCGACACGAGCACGGCCGCCACCATCAGCACGCCGCCGAGCACGACCGCCTCGATCCGCAGCACTGTGCCGAACCGTTTCAGCGAAACAGCCGGCATCGCGGCGGCTGGGTCCTTCAGCGCGGCCAACAGCTTCGGCATCCCAAAGAAGCGGTTGTGCCCGCCGAGCGCCGCGGCGATCAGCACCAGCGCGAGCTTCAGCAGCAGGATCTGCCCGTACGTCGACGCGAGCAGGTTGGCGGGCGTGTCGACGCCGCGCCAGCCGTTGTACGCGCCGGTCGCGAACAGCACGATCAGCGCATATGTCGATGCATCGGACAGCGACTGCACGAACGATGCGCCCGTCGTGCGTTCGCTCGCGGGCAGGCCGACGAGCCGCGGCATCACGCCGAACGCCGTCACGAGCACGAGCCCGACCCACGCGCTGATCGCCAGAAGATGCAGCCAGTCGACCCATACCGGCACGCTGAACAGCCCTGCGTCCACCGGATGCCCGCCGTTGCTGCGCGCGAGCGCGACACCGGCGAGCGCGGCCCAGATCGCGAACGGAAAACGCGAATCGTGCGCTCGCCTGACGAACGACAGCAGCACGACGACGAGCATGAATATGGCGCCGGCCAGCCACGCATGACCGAACCCCGTGCCCGCGAGCATCGCGCGGACGGCCGGCCCGGCGTCGAGCATCGACACGTCGCTCATCAGCGCGCAGTGCGCCCAGAACGCGGTAATGCTGGCAAGCAGCGACACGACGGACGCGATGCGCAGCGTCGCGACGAGCCGCCGCCCGATGCCGTGCTGCCACGCCGACGCGCCGCGCGCGAGCCAGTGGCTGCCGAGCAGCGCGCCGACGACGACGGCGAACCCGGCATTCTGGATCGCCACCGACACGAGCCGCAGGAGACCGACGAAGCCGTCGTTCACCCTTTCACCTTGAACGTATAGGCGCCCTTGGTGCGATGCGCGTCGGCCGTCATCGCGACCCACTGCACCGTGTACGCGCCCGGCGCGAGCTTCGGCATCGCAATGGTCATCACGCGCGGGTTCGATGCATCGACCTTCGCCTTTTCCTGCGTGACGGCGTTGCCGTTCGCGTCCGACACCTTCACCGAACTGAACGTCGGTTCGAGGTCTTCGTTGAAGGTGAGCCGCAACGTGTCGGGCACCGTGTCGACCGTGCTGCCCGTCGCCGGTGCGGCGCTTTCCAGCTTGCCGTGCGCCGATGCGGCGACCGGCGCGGCCGCGACGATCGTGCCGGCCGCGGCGACGGCGGCCAGCCGCCTGAGAGTCGTGATCTTCATGTTCATGCCTCGCGTCACGGCTTCTTCAGCTCGACGACGGTCAGCGCGCCGCCCACGTCCTCGGCGACGAAGTCGATCTTGTCGCCCACCTTCACCTGCGACAGCATCGCCGGGTCCTTCACCTTGAACACCATCGTCATCGCGTCCATCCCGAGGTTGTCGAGCGGGCCGTGCTTGATCGTCAGCTTGCCCGCAGCCGTGTCGACCTTGCGGATTTCGCCGTGCGACATGCTCCGCTTTGCCGCGGCTTCCTGCTTCGCGCCACCGCTCATGTCCATACCGGCCATGTCGCCCGCCGCGTACGACGCGGCGGAAAACGCCAGCGCCCAACCCGTTGCCATCAAAACCAGTCCCTGCTTCATCGTGTCGACTCCCGTGTGAGTGAATGGAAACCGGCGGCCGCATCGGTACGGCCGCCGCATGCTGCTGCTCAACCGTCCGGCAGTTCGCCGGTGTACTCGTACGCGACGGTGCCCTTCGGATGCCTGAACCAGCCCGGATCGCGATAGTCGTTGCGGCCGAGGCCCTGCCGCACCTTGCAGACCGTGAACATGCCGCCCATCTCCAGCGGCCCGAACGGGCCCGTGCCCGTCATCATCGGCAGCGTGTTGTCGGGCAGCGGCATCTCCATGCCGCCCATCGCGCCGCCCGTGCTGCCCATCGCCATGTAGTCGGGCACGAGCTTGCCGATGCGCTGCGCGAGATCCTTCTGCGGCACGCCGATCAAATTCGGCACCTGGTGGCCCATCGCATTCATCGTGTGATGCGACTTGTGGCAGTGGAATGCCCAGTCGCCCGGGCGATCGGCGGTGAACTCGATCGCGCGCATCTGGCCCACCGCGACATCGGCCGTCACTTCCGGCCAGCGCGCCGCCGGCGGAATCCAGCCGCCGTCGGTGCCCGCGACTTCGAAGCTGTAGCCGTGCAGGTGGATCGGATGGTTCGTCATCGTCAGGTTGCCGAAACGAATCCGCACGCGGTCGCCCGCGCGCACCGGCAGCGGATCGATGCCCGGGAACACGCGCGAATTGAACGTCCACATGTTGAAGTCCGTCATCTCGTTCACGCGCGGCGTGTAGCTGCCCGGATCGATGTCGTACGCGGCGAGCAGGAACACGAAGTCGCGATCGACCGGCATCGTGCCGCGATCCTTCGGGTGCACGATGAACATGCCCATCATCCCCATCGCCATCTGCACCATCTCGTCGGCGTGCGGGTGATACATGAACGTGCCATGCGCCTCGAGCTGGAACTCGTAGACGAAGGTCTTGCCGGGCGGGATATGCGGCTGCGTGAGGCCGCCGACGCCGTCCATCCCGTTCGGCAGCCGCAGCCCGTGCCAGTGGATCGTCGTGTGCTCGGGCAGCCGGTTGGTCACGAAGATGCGCACCTTGTCGCCTTCGACGGCCTCGATCGTCGGCCCGGGCGACTGGCCGTTGTAGCCCCACAGGTTCGCGTTCATGCCGGGCGCCATCTCGCGCACGACGGGCTCGGCCGTCAGGTGGAACTCCTTCCAGCCGTTCTTCATCCGCCACGGCAGCGTCCAGCCGTTCAGCGTCGCGACGGGCGTGTACGGCCGGCCGTTCGGCGGCACGAGCGGCGGCTGCGTGCCGGTTTTCGCCATCGTGGGCGCTTCCGGCAACGACGCGGCGCCGGCCTTGCTGACCATCGCCGAACCGAGCAGCGCGGCGCCCGAGTGGCTGAGAAATTGTCGACGGGACACCATGTCAATGACCTTCAGGATGCGTTTGCGTCGCGGGCGCCGATTGCGCCGCGGAGGTGGAAGCCGGCTGCGGCGCAGCGTCGGCGATTGAAGCGGATTCCGGCCGGGCAGATGGCGTCGCACGCGGCACGTCGCCCGGCGTCGGCAGCCGCCCCCCGACGGCCATCTGCAGATCGGTTTCGGCGAGCCAGTAGTCCTTCAGCGCATCGATGTAGCCGTTCACCGCGCCGACCTGTTCGCGCGCATCGGCCAGCAGCTCGAACACGCTCGCGAGCATCCCGTTGTAGCGCAGCAGCAGCTCGTCCGAGATCGTCTTGCGCAGCGGCACGACTTCGTCGCGATAGTGGGTGGCGACGTCGTAGCTCGTCACGTAGGCCGCATACGATTCGCGCACTTCGGAACGCGCATCGATGGCCGTTTTCGCGAGCCGGTTCGCCGACTGCATGTAGACGGCCTCCGCCCGCGCGACCTTCGCGCCGCCCCAGTCGAACAGCGGAATCTCGACGCTGATCTCGAAGCCGTGCTCGTGCCCCTTGCCGGTCTCGTAGTCGTTCACGTAGCCGAGATCCACCGCATTGACGAAGCGCGTGGCCTTGCTCAGGCCGAGCGACGACGCGACACCCTGCGTCTGCAGCTTCGCGGCCTGGATGTCGAGGCGGTTGCGCATCGCGAAGCGTTCGAGATCGGGCAGGTCCGGCCGCGCTTTCGGCAGGTCGGGCAAGCGCTCGGGCAGCGCGTATTGCGTGCGTTCGCCCCACAGCCCCATCGCACGCGTGAGCTTCTCGCGCGCGGCCACGGCCTGCTGGCGCGCCTTCGCGTGCTGCGCGACCGCATCGGCGTGGAACGCCTGCTCCCGAGCGTAATCGAGGCGGCTGAAGTTGCCGGCCTGCCGCATGCGCTGCGCCAGTTCGGCGGCCGCGCTCGCTGCATCGCGCACCTGCCCTGCATAGTTCGCGGCCTGTTCGGCCGCGACGGCCTCGACATACGCGCGGCGCGCGTCGGCGGCCACCTTCAGCATCGCGTCGGCGGTTTCGAGCTTGGTCTGCTCGAAGCGGCGGCGTTCGATGTTCGTCGCGAGCGGCAGGGTCAGCAGCGCGAACACGTTCGCCGAGAACGTGCGGCCGAGGGTCAGCTCGCCGTCGCCCGCGCGCGTGCGGCTGAACGCGAAACGCGGGTTCGGCAGCCGGCCAGCCTGGACGAGATCAGCCTCCGACAGCCCCAGTTCCGCGTACGACGCCTGCAGGCCGCGGTTGTTCAGCAGCGCGACCTGCACGGCGTCGTCGATCGACAGCGGCTTGGCCAGCAGTTCCTTCGTGCGCGTGTCGACGGCTTCACGGTCGGCGTCGGTCCTGACCACGACCGCGTCCTTGCCGATGCGCTCCGACGCGACGGACGACACCGCGTCGAAACCGCCGTCCTTCGAAAACGTCGTACAGCCTGCGAGGAAGGCCAGCACGGCCGCGGCCGCGCCGATCCTCGGCGAGATCGACAGCATCGTCATCGCGCGGCCTCCTCGTGCATCGAACGGGGAGCGCCGCCAGCCACGCGACCGGTCGCGCGCCCCTTCGCGGGCCGTTCCGTCACGTCGCGGTTCAGCTGTTTCCAGCCCGGGCCTTCGTCGTCACGATACGGCCGGTAGCCGTCGAATGCGGATGTCACGGTGACGTCCGGCACCGCCGCGGCGGCGTCCGCCGGATCGGGCAGCGGGGTTTGCGCAGGCGCGAGCGACGGCACGATGGCCGCCGCGCCAAGCAGCGCCGCAGTAATCAATCGCATGAATGGGTCTCGTCGTGAGTCGTCCGGCGGACGGGATGCCGCCGCCGGAGCGGATTGCGGAGCACGGCCGGTCGGGGCCGCGGGCGGGGTCTAGACGAGAAGCCGGCGCGGCGGCCTGTCGATGCCGCCGGTCAGGAACGACACGACCCCGGCTGCGGGCGGTGGCGAGACGATCGCCGCGCGAACGCCGGCCGCGGCGGGGACGGCGGGCGCGCCCGACATGCCGGCGCCGACGCAGCAGGACACGCACGCGGAACACGCCGGCGCATGCCGGGCGTGGCTGTCGGCGTCGTGATGGCCGTCCTGCGCGGCCGGCATCGTGTGCGACGCCGCTTCCATCGGCGCGACGGCAACGCGTTCGCACTGCATCGAAACAGTCGCGAACGACTGGATCGGCAGGCTCAGCGCCAGCAGCACGACGAGGAGGAATTTGCGCCAGTACGACATGGATGCGGAATCAGGCAGGCAACGACCGGTTGGGCCGGCGCGGCGCCGTGACAGCGCGTGCCGGGGGACAAGACGGCCGCAGCTTATCGCCGTCGCGGTGACGACGACATGGCCGAAACATGACCGGATTTTCATGAAACGCGGGCGACGCGCCGCAAGCGCTTCATGACAATTCCGTCATCCGGCGGTCATTCTCCGCGCACGCTCGGCGCCCTATGCTCACGCGTTACACTGACCGGCTGGAATCACGGACAGCCTGCCTCACCATGCGGATACTGATAGTCGAAGACGAACCCAAGATGGCGTCGTACCTCCGGAAAGGGCTGATGGAGGCGAGTTACACGGTCGACATCGCGGAAACCGGCAAGGACGGGCTGTTCCTTGCGCTGCACGAGGATTTCGATCTCGTCGTGCTCGACGTGATGCTGCCGGAAATGGATGGCTTCGAGGTGCTCCGGCGCCTGCGCGCGCAGAAGCAGACGCCGGTGCTGCTGCTCACGGCGCGCGAGGCGATCGAGGACAAGGTCGCCGGGCTCGAGCTGGGTGCCGACGACTACCTGCTCAAGCCGTTCGCGTATGCCGAGTTTCTCGCGCGCATCCGCTCGCTGCTGCGACGCGCACCGCGCAACGTGCGCGACATCCTGCATGTCGCCGATCTCGAAGTCGACCTGATCCGCCGCCGCGTGCGGCGCGCCGACACCCGCATCGACCTGACCGCGCAGGAATTCGCGCTGCTGCAGTTGCTCGCCGAACGCGAAGGCGAAGTGCTGACGCGCACCTTCATCACGTCGCAGATCTGGGACATGAATTTCGACAGCGACACGAACGTCGTCGATGCCGCGATCAAGCGCCTGCGCGCGAAGATCGACAACGCCCATGAGAAGAAGCTGATCCACACGATCCGCGGGATGGGCTACGTGCTCGAGGATCGTTCGTGACGCGCAGCAGCCCGGCCTCGTATTCGCTGCTGCGTCGCCTGACGCTGGCGTTCGCCGTCGTCGCCGCGCTCGTGTTCGCGCTGACCGGCGCGTACCTGTATCGCTCGTTGTCCGCCGAGCTGACGCGGCGCGACGACATCGAGATCTCCGGCAAGCTCAACCAGTTCCTGCAGCTTGCGCACGCGAGCGGCTCGGCTGCCGCGCTGCGCGCCGATCCGGCCGTGTTTCATGAAGTGCTGCTGTCGCATCCGGGCGTCTATCTCGGTATCTACGACGCGCGGAACCGCGCGCTCGTCGAGCATTCCGACGAAGCCGGCCACACGCTGGCGTCGGTGATCGCCGCGCCCCATCCGGCCAGCGCAGCGGGCACCCCGTTCACGTGCGCGCCGCCCGGCATCGGCACGTCGCGCTGCGTGTATGCGCGCGCCACGCTGCCGTCCGGCGATGCGATCCAGGTTGCGCTTGCACGCACGGCGACCGATCGCCAGTCGTTGCTCGAAAGCTATCGCGTCGACATCTGGCTCGCGGCGGCCGCCGGCGCGCTGCTGGTCGGCGCGCTCGGTTACGCGGTCGCGTCGCGCGGCCTGCGCCCGGTCGAGAGCCTCGGCCGGCAGACGTCACGCATAGAGGCGCACAACCTGAACGCGCGGCTCGACGCGCGTGGCGGCCCGGTCGAGCTGCGTGAGCTCGCGACGTCGGTCAACCGGATGCTCGACCGCCTCGAACGCGCGTTCGTGCGGCTCTCCCAGTTCTCGTCCGATCTCGCGCACGACATGCGCACGCCGCTCGCCAACGTGATCAGTTCGTCGCAGGTCACGCTGTCGCGCGCGCGCACGACCGAGGAATACGAAGCGCTGATCGATTCGAACATCGAGGAATGCGAACGGCTGCAGCGGATGATCGAGAACATGCTGTTTCTCGCGCGCACCGACAATGCGCGTCAGCACCTGAAGACCAGCGAACTTGACGCGGGCGGCGAGTTGCGCCGGCTCGCGTCGTATTTCCAGGCGCTTGCCGATGAAGCCGGCGTAAGCATCGACGTGCAAGGCGAAGCGACCGTCGCCGCCGATGCGACGCTGTTCCGGCGCGCCGTCAGCAATCTCGCGTCGAACGCGCTCGAACACGCGCAAGCCGGGTCGACGATCGAGCTGGCGGTGTCCACGCAAGGCGGGTATGCGGTCGTCGAAGTCACCAATCGCGGCGCCGCGATTCCACCCGAACAGGTCGAACGGATCTTCGAGCGCTTCTACCGCATCGATTCGTCGCGGCACGGCGCGGCGCGCAACGCGGGCCTCGGGCTCGCGATCGTGAAATCGATCATGGAGCTGCATCGCGGCAAGGTCGAGGTCGCAAGCCGTGACGGGCGCACGACGTTTGCGCTGCATTTTCCGCGCGGCTTCGAGGGGTAAGGCGTTTCCCACGCGTGTCGCGTCGGCATGACGGCCGGCGCGACACCAGACGAAGCACGACGACACCCCTTCACTCCCCCGGTTCGCGCCGGATTTTCGCCTGGCGGCGATTGCGGTCGTTCAGTATCTGGTGCCGGCGATGGTCGGTCAGCTTCTTCCAGTCACGCGCCTCGTCGCGCGTGCGCAGGCAGCCGACACAAAAGCCCGTCCGGCCGTCGAACGCGCACAGTTCGATACAGGGTGATTTCACGGCCACGGTCAGGCCGCCTTCGCAGGCGTCATCACTTCGACGGTCACGTGCGACACGCCGTCGAAACCCTCGATCAGCGCGTGGTAGAAACGCGCGTCGCGCACCGTCTCGACGGTCTCGACCGACACGATCGCACTCATGTGGCCCGGGCCGACACGCCACACGTGAAGATCGTTGACCTTGTCGCCCAGCGCCTCGATCGCATCACGTATGCGCGCCGCCAGTTTGCGATCCACGTTGACGTCGAGCAGGATGCCGCCGGTATCGCGCATCAGCCCGTACGACCAGTTCGTGATCACGAGCGCGCCGACAATGCCCGCGACGGGGTCCATCCAGACCCAGCCGAATGCACGTGCGAGCAGCAGGCCGACGATGGCCAGCACCGACACGGCCGCGTCGGCGATCACGTGAACGTAGGCCGACCGGATGTTGTGGTCGCGATGGGCTGCCGTGTGCGAACCGTGACCGTGATGCGCATGATGATCATCGTCGTGGTCGTGCCCATGATGATGACCGTGCCCATGCCCGTGGTGATGGCCGCCGCTCAGCAGCCACACGCTGGCGAGGTTCACCGCGAGCCCCAGCACGGCAATCGGAATCGCTTCGCCGAAATGAATGGGCACGGGCGCCAGCAGACGCGCAACGGCCTCGTAGCCGATCAGGATCGCGATCATCGCGAGCACGATCGCGCTCGTGAAGCCGGCCAGGTCGCCCAGCTTGCCGGTGCCGAACACGAAGCGCGGATCGTCGGCATGCTTGCGCGCATAGGTATAGGCCAGCGCGGCGATCAGCATCGCGCCCGCGTGCGTCGACATGTGCAACCCGTCGGCGACGAGCGCGAGCGACCCGAACAGCGTGCCGCCGACGATCTCGGCCACCATCATTGCCGAGCACAGGCCGATGACCATCCACGTCCTGCGTTCGTTCTGCTCGTGCGCCGCACCGAGGAAGATATGGTCGTGCCCCGCGCCGAACGCGTCATCCCGGAAAGCGTTCATGTCCTGCCTCGATTACTTGAAATAGCTGTGCACCACGTCGATCAGCTGCTCGGTCGCGCTGCCTTCGTGTGCGTCAGGTTCGTGCGCATCGACCAGATGCTCGCGAATGTGGTCTTCCAGCACGACGGCCAGCAGCCCGTTCATCGCGCCGCGACAACTCGTGATCAATTGCAGGACCTCGTTGCAGCCGCGCTCCTCCCCGAGCGCGCGCTCGATGGCCTCGACCTGGCCCTTGATCCGGCGCACGCGGTTCAGCAGCTTCTGTTTTTCACGAACGGTATGGCTCATCGACGACGGGCTCCTGAATAGGGAGGGGGAGTATATATCCGGAAGAGTTCCCGTATAGGAGAGAGGGGTATATTTTTTCGAGATGAAGGCTTGTCGAAAGCAACCCGCTCGGCTAGACTGCCCTTCGTCTTTGGGGAGTAGCCTGCTTTCCGTCTCCGGAAAGCGAACGCGTCAACACACTCGGCCTGCGGCCGTGGCGCGTTCAGCCTGATCGGCCTGGCGAGACCATCGGCACATCGCGTCGTTCCTGGTCGGACGTCGGCGGATGTGCCATGGTTCGTCAACGTCCGACCACGGAGTCCCCATGTTCCCCGCCGCCCTCTCCCCGCGTTTCGCCGCCGTCCCCGTCCGCACGCATGCCTGCGGAGGTGCTGCATGACGTTCATGTTCGTCGAACTGGCGGTCATGCTGATCGTCATCCTCGTCGCCGCCGAGGTCTTCACCAATGCGCTCGAACATCTCGGCGAACGCCTGAAGATTTCCGAAGGCGTCACCGGTTCGCTGTTCGCCGCCGTCGGCACCGCGCTGCCCGAAACGATGGTGCCGCTGCTCGCGCTCGCCGGCGGCACGGCGAACCCGGCCGTGAACGAGGAGATCGGTGTCGGCGCGATTCTCGGCGCGCCGCTGATGCTCGCCACGCTCACCACGTTCCTGATGACGCTCGCGGTGATCCGCTCGCGCGGGCCGCGCGGCACGATCGCGCCCGAACGGACGGGTTTCGTGCGCGACCTGAACTACTTTCTCGCCGCGTTCTCGCTGGCCACCGCCGCGATGTTCGTCCCGCATCACAACAGCGCCGTGCGCGCGCTGCTCGCCGCGATGCTGGTCGGGATCTACGTGATGTATGTCGTGATGACGTTCCGTGCGTCGAACCAGCTCGTCGATGCCGGGCATGGCACCGAGGCGCCGCACAAGATGTTCCTGTCGCGCCTGGGCGTGCCGACCAATCTTGCGACCATCGCGCTGCAGCTGCTCATCGGCGTCGCGCTGCTGGTCGGCGGGGCGAAGGGTTTCATTCACGGCGTGGAAGGCGTGTCGCACGTGCTCGGCGTATCGGCCCTGCTGCTGTCGCTGATCATCGTGCCAATCGCGACGGAGTTGCCCGAGAAGGTCAACAGCGTGCTGTGGATCCGCCGCGGGAAGGACACGCTCGCGTTCGGCAACATCACCGGCGCGATGGTGTTCCAGGGCACGCTGCTGCCGGCGATCGGCATCATGCTGACGCCGTGGGAGCCGCGCCTCGAAGTGCTGACCGGCGTGATCGTCACGCTCGCGGCGGCCGCATGGCTGCGCGTCAACGCGCGCACGCGCGGGCTCGTGATCTGGGCGTTGCTGGCGAACGGCGCGGGCTACGCAGCCTATCTGTTCCTGACACTGGCCCGGTGACCCGGCTCACCCGGTACGGGCACGCTGCCCCGGTGCGAACGATGCACCGCCGCGCCGCGTGCCCGCGAGCGGTTCAGATGCGCGTCTGGTTCACACGCTGCGACAGCTGTTCGGCGCTTTCCTTGCGCTCGCTGTACCGGTCCGTCAGGTACGCGCCGACGTCCCGCGTGAGCAGCGTGAACTTGACCAGTTCCTCCATGACGTCGACGACCCGGTCGAAATACGCGGACGGCTTCATCCTGTCGTCGTCGCCGAACTCCATGAACGCCTTCGCGACGGACGACTGGTTCGGAATGGTCAGCATGCGCATCCAGCGCCCGAGCACCCGCATCTGGTTGACCGCGTTGAACGATTGCGATCCGCCGCTGACCTGCATGACCGCCAGCGTCTTGCCCTGCGTCGGCCGTACCGCGCCGACCGACAGCGGAATCCAGTCGATCTGCGCTTTCATCACGCCGGTCATCGCGCCGTGCCGCTCGGGGGAACACCACACCATGCCCTCCGACCATTGCACGAGCTCGCGCAACTCCGCCACCTTCGGGTGATGCTCGGGTGCATCGTCGGGCAACGGCAAGCCGGACGGATTGAAGATCCGGACATCGGCGCCCATGGCCGTCAGCAGCCGCGCCGCCTCCTCGACCAGCAGCCGGCTGAACGAACGCGCGCGCAACGAACCGTAGAGCAGCGCGATGCGTGGCGGATGCGTCGACGGGCGCGCGGGTTGCAGTTGGCTCGCATCCGGCACGCGAAACAGCGCGGCGTCGAGTTGCGGCAGATCGTTCAGGCGGTCAGACACGCTTGCCCTCCGCATCGATCACGATTTCGCCGTCTTCCTTCGCAAATGGCCCGTTCTGCGGATCGGGCAGGATATCGAGCACCCGTTCGGACGGGCGACACAGCCGCGTGCCGAGCGGGGTGACGACGATCGGGCGATTGATCAGGAGCGGATGCGCGACCATGAAGCCGATCAGATCGTCGTCGCTCCATTTCGGGTTGTCGAGATCGAGCGCGTCATACGGTGTGCCCTTGCGACGCAGCACGTCGCGAACGGGGATGCCCATCGCCGCGATCAGCGCGCGCAACTCCGCTTGCCCGGGCGGCGTGTCGAGGTACAGCACGACGCGCGGTTCGACGCCGCTGTTGCGTATCATCGCCAGCGTATTGCGCGACGTGCCGCAATCGGGGTTGTGATAGATCGTGATGTCGGTCATTTCCGGAATCCTGAATGGTTTCACGTGCGCTCGTACCAGCCCTTCGAACGGTTGACGACGCGCACGACGAGCAGCATGACCGGCACCTCGATGAGCACGCCGACGACGGTCGCGAGCGCCGCGCCCGAGTGGAAGCCGAACAGGCTGATGGCAGCCGCCACGGCCAGCTCGAAAAAGTTGGACGCGCCGATCAGCGCCGACGGGCACGCGATGCTGTGTTTCTCGCCGACGACGCGATTGAGCCCATAGGCGAGCGCCGCGTTGAAGAACACCTGGATCAGGATCGGCACCGCGAGCAGCGCGATCACCAGCGGCTGCTTCAGGATCGCCTCGCCCTGGAACGCGAACAGCAGCACCAGCGTGGCCAGCAGCGCGGCGATGGACCAGGGGCCGATCTTCGCCATCGCGCGGTCGAACGCCGCCTGCCCCCTGGCGAGCAACAGCCTGCGCCACGCTTGCGCGAGGATCACCGGGATGACGATATAGAGCACGACCGACGTGAGCAGCGTCGCCCATGGCACCGTGATGGCGGACATCCCCAGCAGCAGGCCGACGAGCGGCGCGAAAGCGATCACCATGATGCTGTCGTTCAGCGCGACCTGCGACAGCGTGAACAACGGATCGCCGCCGGTCAGCCGGCTCCACACGAACACCATCGCCGTGCACGGCGCGGCGGCCAGCAGGATCAGGCCGGCGATATAACTGTCGATCTGGTCGGCCGGCAGCATCGGCGCGAACAACTGCCGGATGAACAGCCAGCCGAGCAAGGCCATCGAAAACGGCTTGACGAGCCAGTTCACGACGAGCGTGACGCCGATCCCCCGCACGTGCTGGCGAACCTCATGCAACGCGCCGAAGTCGACCTTGACGAGCATCGGCACGATCATCACCCAGATCAACAACCCGACGGGCAGGTTGACCTGAGCGTATTCCAGGCGGCCGATGCGCTGAAAGAGCCCCGGCAGTGCCAGCCCCAGCGCGATGCCGAGCACGATGCACAGCGCCACCCAGACGGTCAGATAGCGCTCGAATGATCCGATGGCGGGCCTGGCCGCCGCGGCTTGCGACGGGGCCGCGTTCGAGCCGCTCATGTGCGATCCCCGCAGCAGGCCGGCGCCGTCGGCACGCCGCACGCAGCGCCGGCGCAGCAGTTTTCGGTCAGGAACCCGATGAGGCCGCTCATCGATTCGAAGTTCGCCGCGTAATAGATGAACCGGCCGTCCTGACGCGCGGTGACCAGCTCCGCATGCGACAAATCCTTCAGATGAAACGACAGGCTCGATGGCGACAGCCCGATCTGCTGGGCGATCGCACCGGCTGGCAGCCCTTGCGGCCCGGCGACGACCAGCGCGCGAAAGATGGCCAGGCGCGCTTCATGAGCAAGCGCGCCCAGGGCGCGCACGACGAGATTGGAGTCCATGGCGCGAAGGATAGCGTCTTCATTTCCATATTTCAAGAATTGTTGAAATGAAGGTGCCGAGCCCCCGTCGAACGGCATAGCCGGGCTGCCCCCAACGCCGCGCATCGCCGAACGCCGCCGCGCGAGCCGCATCCGGCCCGACATGCGCGGCGCCGGTGCGGCCGCCGCCCCGGTTCACGGATCGGCGAGGCACCGGCGTGCCGTCAGGTCAGGACGCCTTCACGAGCTTGACGATCGTCAGCGTGCCGTCGACCTTCTCGATCCGCACCTTGACCTTGTCGCCCGCATGCGCGTGCTCGAGCATCGCCGCGTCCTTCGCCTTGAACGCCATCGTCATCGGGGGCATCCCGACGTTGTCGAGCGCGCCGTGCTTCAGCGTGATCCGGCCGCTCGCGGCATCGACCTTCTTCACTTCGGCATCGGTCAGCGCGGCGTTCGACTCGGCCGCACTGCCCGACGACATCTTCATGCCCGGCATGTCCATGCCGGCCATGTCGCCGGCGGCGAAGGCCGGCGCGGTGAAAGCGCCGGTCGCGAGAACGGCTGCGGTGGTGGTGACAGTGATCCACTTCTTCATCGTGATTCTCCGGTTGGGATGGATGGCACGTTCGTGCCGTGAGGTACTGCATCGGAATGCCGCACGCGGCCCGTGCTTCGCGCATGACGGCGCTGAAGCAGGAGCCAGGCGGCGGGAATGACGAACATCGACAGCAGCGGCGCCGTGACCATGCCGCCGACCATCGGCGCGGCAATGCGCTGCATCACTTCGGAGCCGGCGCCGTGCCCGACCATGATCGGCACGAGGCCGGCGAGCACGACGGCGACCGTCATCGCCTTCGGCCGCACGCGCAGCACCGCGCCTTCGCGGATCGCGTCGAGCAGCAGCGCGTCGGTCAGCGGTTCGCCTGCATCGAGCCGGCGCTGCAGCGCGCCCTTCAGGTACAGCAGCATCACGACGCCGAATTCGGCGGCCACGCCCGCGAGCGCGATGAAACCCACCGACGTCGCGACGGACACCGCATGGCCGAGCGCCCACACGAGCCAGAAGCCGCCGACCAGCGCGAACGGCACCGTCGACATCAGCAGCAGCGCATCGGCCGCCGAGCCGAACGTGAGAAACAGCAGCACGAAGATCACCACGAGCGTGACCGGCACGACGGTGCGCAGCCTGGCCGCCGCGCGTTCGAGATACTCGAACTGCCCCGACCACGCGATCGAATAGCCGGGCGGCAACGCGACCTGTTGCGCGACGGCCTGCTGCATCGCGCGCACGGCGCTCTGCAGATCGGTGCCGCGAATGTCGACGTACACGTAGCCGGAGAGTCGCGCGTTCTCGCTGCGGATCATCGGCGGCCCGTCGGCGATCGCGATGCGCGCGACGTCGCCGAGGCGGATCTGCGCGCCGCGCGCGGTAACGACCGGCAGTTGTCGCAGGTTCTCGACCGAATCGCGGATCTCGCGCGGGTAGCGGAGGTTGATCGGAAAGCGCTCGCGCCCCGCGATCACTTCGCCGACGTCGTCGCCGCCGACCGCCGAAGACACGACCGACTGGATGTCGGCCACCGACAATCCGTAGCGCGCGGCGGCAAGCCGGTCGATATCGACGTCGATATAGCGGCCGCCGTTCAGCCGTTCCGCAAGCGCGGACGTCACGCCCGGCACGCGCTTCACCGCGGCCTCGACCTGCTTCGCGATCGCGTCGATCCCGGCCAGGTCCGGCCCGGAAATCTTCACGCCGACCGGCGTCTTGATGCCGGTGGACAGCATGTCGAGCCGGTTGCGGATCGGCGGCACCCACACGTTCGACAGGCCCGGCACCTTCACCGTGCGGTCGAGTTCGTCGACGAGCTTCTCCGGCGTCATGCCGGGCCGCCATGCGCTGCGCGGCTTGAAGCGGATCGTCGTTTCGAACATCTCGAGCGGCGCGGGATCGGTCGCGGTATCGGCGCGGCCCGACTTGCCGAACACCGTGTCGACCTCGGGCACGGTCTTGATCAGCCGGTCGGTCTGCTGCAGCAGCTCGCTCGCCTTGTCGGCGGAGAGGCCCGGCAGCGCGGTCGGCATGTACAGCAGATCGCCTTCGTCGAGCGGCGGCATGAATTCGCCGCCGAGCCGCGACAACGGTACGGCCGTCAGTCCGAGCGCGACGACCGCGACGCCGATCGCGGCCCACGGCCGCCGGAGCGTCGCTTCGAGCAGCGGCCGGTACACGCGGATCAGCACGCGGTTGATCGGGTTCGCGTGCTCGTGCGGAATGCGGCCGCGCACGAGATAACCCATCAGCACCGGCACCAGCGTCACCGACAGCCCGGCGGCGGCGGCGATCGTGTAGGTCTTCGTGAACGCCAGCGGCGCGAACAGCTTGCCTTCCTGCCCTTCCAGCGAAAACACCGGGATGAACGACAACGTGATGATCAGCAGCGAGAAGAACAGCGCGGGCCCGACCTCCGCGGCCGACGTCGCGACGAGTTCCCATCGTCGCGCGGCCGTGACCGGTTCGCCGGGATGCGCGTGGTCGTACGCCTCGAGATGCTTGTGCGCGTTCTCGATCATCACGATCGCCGCGTCGATCATCGCGCCGATCGCGATCGCGATCCCGCCGAGCGACATCAGGTTCGCGTTGACGCCCTGGTAGCGCATCATGATGAACGCGGCCAGCACGCCGAGCGGCAGCGACAGGATCGCGACGAACGCGCTGCGCAGATGGAACAGGAACACCGCGCAGACGATGCCGACGATGACGAATTCCTCGATCAGCTTGTCCTTCAGGTTGCCCACCGCGCGCTCGATCAGTTGCGAGCGGTCGTAGGTCGTGACGATCTCGACGCCCGGCGGCAGCGAACGCTTCAGGTCGGCCAGCTTCGCCTTCACCGCGTCGATCGTCGTGAGCGCGTTCTTGCCCGAGCGCATCACGACGACCCCGCCCGTCACCTCGCCCTGCCCGTTCAGCTCCGCGATCCCGCGCCGCATCGCGGGGCCGACCTGGATGCGCGCGACGTCGCCGAGCAGCACCGGCGTGCCGGCGTCGTTCGTGCGCAGCACCACGTGCCGGAAATCGTCGAGCGTGCGCAGGTAGCCGGTCGAGCGCACCATGTACTCCGACTCGGCCAGCTCGACGACCGAGCCGCCGGACGCCTGGTTCGCGTTGCCGAGCGCAGTCGCGATTTCCGCCTGCGTGATGCCGTACGCGCGCAGCCTGTCCGGATCGAGCACGACCTGGTACTGCTGCACCATGCCGCCGATGCTCGCGACTTCCGAGACGTCCGGCACGGCCTTCAGCTCGAACTTCAGGAACCAGTCGTTGAGCGCGCGCAGTTGCCCGGGATCGTGACGGCCGGTGCGATCGACGAGCGCGTACTCGTACACCCAGCCGACGCCGGTCGCATCCGGCCCGAGCGACACGGTCGCGCCGGCCGGCAGCCGGCTCTGCACCTGGCTCAGGTATTCGAGCACGCGCGAGCGCGCCCAGTACGGATCGGTGCGGTCGTCGAACAGCACGTAGACGAACGCGTCGCCGAACGACGAGTACGCGCGGACGGTTTTCGCACCGGGCACGCCCAGCAGCGTGGTCGTCAACGGATAGGTCACCTGGTCCTCGACGATCTGCGGCGCCTTGCCCGGATACGACGCCTTCACGATCACCTGCGTGTCCGACAGATCGGGCAACGCGTCGAGCGGCGTCTGCCCGACGGAGTGGACGCCCCACGCGGCGATCAGCACGGTGGCCAGCAGCACGAGGAAGCGGTTGTGGACCGACCAGCGAATGATGCGCGCGATCATCGTTCGCCTCCCTGCGGCTCGACCTTCGTCAGGCGATAACCGTCGTCGGTCTGCGTGAACGCGAAACGCACCGTCTGGCCCGGCTTCACGCCAGGGAACGCGGCGGCCGACGGCTTGCCGAACGTCATCGTCATCGCGCCCCAGCCGAGCGCCGGCACGGGCTGATGCGAGAACGTGATGTCGTCTGCCGTGACCTGTTCGACCTTGCCGGTGGTTTCGTAGATCGGGGCCGCTGCTTTCGGCGCCGGCTCGGCAGTCACCGCCGCCCCGCTTGCGCCGGGGTCGCTCCGCAGCCTCGGCAGCACGCTCTTCAGGCTCGCCTCCGAATCGATCAGGAACTGCCCCGATGCAACGACCGTATCGCCTTCGTTCAACCCGTCGAGCACTTCCGTGTCGCCGCCGATGTCGTTGCCGGTCGTCACCTGCACCGGCTGGAGCCGGCCGTCGCCGTTCTTCACGATGACGATCGTGCGCTTGCCGGTCGCGATCACCGCTTCGGACGGCACGAGCAGGCGCGACACGCTCGCCTTCCCGGCGACCCGCACGCGCATCAGCATGCCGGGCGTGAGCTTCAGCGCGGCGTTGTCGATCTCCACGCGTGCCTGCAGCGTGCGGCTGCTCGTGCTGATGCCGGGCAGCACTTCGCGGATGCGCCCGGTGAAACGCTGTGCCGGGTCGCCCGCGAACGTCGCATCGACCGGCATCCCCGGCTGCACGTTCAGCGCGAGCGCTTCCGGCACCTCGACGATGAGCCACAGCGTCGACAGCCCCGCAATCTTCGCCAGCGTCTGTCCGGGCGCGACCATCGCGCCGTCCCGCACGTTCAGCTCGCTGACGACGCCGGTTTCCGGCGCGCTCAGCACGACGTGCGTCTGCGCGCGGCCGGTGCGATCGAGGCTCGCGATCATCCCGTCGGGAATCGACAGCGCCCGCATCCGCGCGCGCGATGCATCGAGCAGGCTGCCGTCCATCCCGCCGCGCCTGAGTGCGAGGTATTCCTCCTGCGGCGCGAGCCAGTCAGGCACGAACAGCGACGCCACCGGCGCGCCCTTCGCGATGCGCTGCATCGGTGCACGCGCATAGAGGCGATCGATGTAGCCGGTGACGCGCGACTGGACGACCTCCGCGCGCGATTCGTCGAACTGCGTGGTGCCCACCGCGTCGAATCCGGCCGCCGTCTGCTGACGGCGCACGGTCGCATAACGGATGCCGAGATTCTGCTGCAGGCCCGGATCGATCCGGATACCGGACGCGCCGCCGCCCTCGTCCGCATAGACGGGCTGCAACTGCATGTCCATGAATGGCGACTTGCCCGGCTTGTCGAAGTGCTGGTTCGGCACCATCGGGTCGTGCCAGTACAGCACCTTGCGGCCCGTGTTCGGGTCGGTCTTGCCGGCAGGTGCGGCGCCGGGCACTACGGACGATGCGGCCGATGCGCCGCCCGCCGCATGGCGCATGCCTGCGACGTAACCGGCACCGAGCAGCGCCGCGGCGGCAAACGCCAACAGCACCGCGCGCGCCAGGGATGGCTTTTTCATGAGGTTCTCCTTCACTGCGCGGCGGCCATCGTCGACGGCACGACCTGATATTCGAGCTGCGCCCAGGTCTGCGACACGTCGCGCCTGAGATCGAGCACCTGCAACTGCGCGTCGAGTTGCGCGCGCCGCGCGGCGAACGTGTCGGCGAGTGAACCCGTGCCCGCCCGGTAGGCGGCATCGGCCAGCTGCACGCGCTGGTCGGCGGCGGGCAACAGCGACGTACTCAGGTTCGCGATGCGTTCGCGGCCGCTCGCGAGCGTTTCGGACTGCGTGCGGATATCGGCCTGCACCTGGCGCAGCGTGTCCTCGTACATCAGGCGCGCCTTCGTCGCCAGTTCGGCCTTCTCGGCGACATCACGGTTCTGGCGGTTCTTGCGATTGAGCGGTAACGGAATCGTGACGCCGACGGACACCATGTTCGAATACGCGCCGCCGCGCTGCTGGTACGCGACTTCCCACGTCCAGTTCGGGCGGCGTTCGCTGTTCGCGACGGCAGTGTCGGCTTCGGCGACGGCGATATCGTCGGCGGCCGTGATCAGCGCCGGCTGCGATACGCGCAGCTCGTCCGGCGGCAACGACGACACGAACGATTCCGGCGCGGGCGGCGTGCCCGTGACGTCCGACGCCTGCACGGCGGTCCAGCGCGACAACGCGATGAGCGCGGTCTGGTAGACCTGCCGCGCTTTCAGCCATTGATCCTGCGTCTGCGCGAGCATGGCCCGCGCCTGGACGACATCGGCCGCACTCGCCTTCGCGCCGCGATACGACGCCTTCGTCGCGTCGAGTTCATGGTTCATGTAATCGAGCAATGCCTGCTGCAGCGCGAGCGCCTGCTTCGCGTAGACGGCGTTCAGCCACGCCGTTGCGGTTTGCTGGCGTACGCTCGCGAGCTGTGCGAGATAGCCGGCGCGCTCGCGCCCGACCTGCTCGTTGGCCAGTGCCGAGCGCAGGCGCCGCTTGTCGCCGGACACCCACTCCTGCTCGATGCCGATGCGGCGCATCGTCATGAAGTCCTGGCCGACGGTGAAGCGCTGGCCGCCATTGACCGGCAGGTTGTCGATGCCGGCCTTGAGCATCGGGTCGGGCAGCTGGCCGGCCTTCACGGCCGCTTCCGCGCTGGCGCGCACCGAAGCCTGGGCGGCCTGCATCGACGCGGAATGATCGGTGGCGGACTGCAGCGCGGCGTCCAGCGTAAAAGGCGGTTGCTGCGCGTGAGCCGCGCCCGCAACCAGCAGCGCCGCCCAAAGCATGGGCGCGCGCCGGCGCGCACGCCGCGCAAGCGGCGTGCCGAAATGGAATGACATGGTTTAACCCCAACGGCGGAACCCCACGGGGATTCCACGTCCTGCGCACAGGACGAACCTCACCGCGAATGCGGCGAACCTATCGGATCGGGATCAGCTGATGCGTGGAGGGCGCCACAACCCGTTCGGATCGCGGACCGGGAGGATTTGCGCGTAGTGGAAGGCAACGATGCTGGCGAATGCAGCGGGACGACTGACTTCGGCGCGAGCGGCCGGATGATAGAGACTGCCGAACTGGCATTGCGCCGTCAGCTTGCAGGACAGGCCCTTCGCTTTCGCGTGGGCCTTGCCGGTGGACGACGACTGCATCGAATCGCAACCCGGCATGTCGGCGGACATGCCGGCGTCCATGTCCATGTCCATCGACATGCCCTGCTGCATCATCGGGCATTCCCCGGCCAGGCCGCTGGCTGCCAGCCCGCTGATGGGCAGCACCGCGCAGAGCAGCAGCAGGATGACGGTCCGGAGGAATTTCATGCGGGCGATTATAGCGCGGGGTTTTGCTGTGTGGCGGCGCATCGATACGGCGGAACGACGCGCCGTAGCCCCACCCATCGCCCCCCACCGCACGCTACCGCGCCAACGCGTCGGCCTCCAGCACGGCGCGCACCGCCGGCCGCGCACGCACCCGCTCGTACCATGCACGCAGATGCGCATACCGGGTCAGGTCGATATCCGCGTTGTACACCGACCGCATCCAGTCGGCCTTGCCCCAGCCGGTCAGCGCGAACAGGTAGGCATCGGCAACGGTGAACGTGTCGCCGGTCAGGAATGCCTTGCCGTCGAGCTGGCGGTCGATCCATGCAAAACGGCTGTCGAGCTTCGTTCTCGCCGGATCGACGTATTTCCCCGCCTGCACCGCGTACAGCAGCGGAATGAACCCCTTGTGGATCTCGGTGCCGAGAAAATTGAGCCATTCCATCAGCCGGTAGCGCGCGAGCGTGCCGTACGCAGGCGCGAGCGCGGCGTCCGGGCGCAGATCCGCGAGATACTGCGCGATCACAGGGCCTTCGCGCAGCAGCGTGCCGTCGTCGAGTTCGAGCAGCGGCACGTAGCCGAGTTCGGTCACATCGTAGTAATTGCGCCCGTCTTCAATGACGTGCTTGCGTGCGTCGACCTTGATGACCTCCGCGTCGATGCCGCCTTCGCGCAGCACGATGCAGATGGCCTGCGAACAGCTTCCGGGAGCGTGATAGAGCTTCATGCGTTTCCTTCGTGGGTTGTCCATGTATCGATTCGCCGCGACGCGGGCGCTAATATCTCGCATCGGCGCATCGCCGGGAAGACGGCAGTCGTTTGTGCCGTAGTCACAAAAAATTTACCGACCAGGATTCAGCACGATGAAAACGAGTGCGACCGGATGTTCCGTTGAAGAAGCGATGCGCCTGCTCGGCGGCCGCTGGCGGCTGCTGCTGGTGTCGTATCTGCTCGACGGGCCGCGACGCTTCAGCGACCTGCGCCGCGACATGCCCGGCATCTCGCAGCGCATGCTGACGCTCGACCTGCGCGCACTCGAAGACGCCGGGCTCGTGCGGCGCACCGTCTATCCGGAAGTGCCGGTGCGGGTCGAGTACGACCTGACCGCCGACGGCGACCGGCTGCGGCCCGTCGTCGAGGTCATGCGCGAATTCGGGCTGTGGCTGAAGGCGCGCGATGCCGCTGCGTCGTGCGACACCGGCGCGACGCCCGGCGCGGCGGCAGCGATCGGAACGGTCCTTCATTCGAACCGATAACCCCTACCACCCTTACGCAGGAACCCGTTCATGGAACTTCACGCCACCGTCGGCGCGGCGACGTCCGATCTCGACGACGACGAAAGCTTCGCCAACATCTACTGTCACGACGCCGAGCAGGACTATTGCTTCGCGCTGTCGCGCTTTCCGGACGACACGCTGATCGAAGTGATGGTGCGCGACCAGATCACCTGGCGCGTCAAGGATCTGTCGGTGAGGCTGACGGACGACACGATCGACATCGAGATCGAACCCGGCATCGCCGCGCGACTCGACGGCCAGACGCGCTACGTGATCCATCTCGCGCCCGGCCAGTACGATCCGGTCACGCTGCGCGCCGCGCTGAAGGAAATCTTCGCGGGGAAGAGCGGGTTTCAGGACGACAGCACGCGCGCTTAACGGCTCAACCGCACCGTCATCGTCGCCTTCGCGAGGGCCTGGTAGTGAGCGGTATAGCCGACGACCGCAGGCGTCGCGTCACGCTCGACCGGCAGCTTCGCCACCTTGAGCGCGGTCAGCGTGATGACGTAGCGATGGGTGTCGCCCTGCGGCGGGCATGGGCCCAGATAGCCGACATGGCCGGTGTCGTTCTTCATCGGGACGGCACCCGCCGGCAGTCCGGCAACGTCATTGCCCGAACCGGGCGCGATGCCATGTGCCGACGCCGGTATGTCGGCGACGACCCAGTGCCAGAAGCCGGAGCCCGTCGGTGCGTCGGCATCGAACATCGTCAGCAGGTAGCTTTGCGTGCCCTCCGGAACACCGCTCCACCGTATGGAGGGCGAAATGTTCTGACCGTGACAGCCGAAGCTGTCCGATACCTGCGCGCGACCAAACGCGCCGCCGGCAAGCTCCGCGCTTTCGATCGAGAAATCGCCCGCCCGTGCCGTACCGGCAGCGAGC
Source organism: Burkholderia sp. ZZQ-2 (assembly GCF_050768715.1). Classification (NCBI taxonomy): domain Bacteria; kingdom Pseudomonadati; phylum Pseudomonadota; class Betaproteobacteria; order Burkholderiales; family Burkholderiaceae; genus Burkholderia; species Burkholderia sp. ZZQ-2. The sequence goes on from NZ_LDVA01000110.1 coordinate 84,208, forward strand.
ATCGCAACGCAAAGGGCGAAACCGGGCTTGAATATCGTCATCGTCACCTCACCAGCAAGCAGGAATGGAACGGACATTCTTGCAATCGCGCCGGCCCCGAACAAGGCAAGCAAAGGTACCGGTATCGCGACTACCCGGCAATGTCCGGCCATGCCGGCCCCGCTCGCGGAAAGCGCCGGATGCCGGTACATTGGCGGCAAACGGAAGTCCGGGCCGACCGCTTCCATCCTCATTCACGCCCTTCATGCCTGATCTGACCATGACGCGCCCTTCACGACTGCGCTCGCTGCTCCACGGCTCCATGCTGTTCGTCGCCTGCGCATCGATCGCGCCCGCCGCGCAAGCGGCCAAACCGCTGCTCACATTCAAGGTCGACGACACCGTCACGGCCCGCGTCGAACGGGCGGACAACGAGCACATTACCGTGCGCTTCCTGCCGAGCGGCAAGACGCAGACGCTCGACGTGACCGCCGCCGATGAGGAAGGCCGCTATCACCTCGCGTCGGACGACTACAACTTCGATGGCCACCGCGATCTCGCAATGCACGCGACGCTCGGCATGGTGAACGATGGCTACGGCATCTACCTGTACGACACCGCGCGCCAGCAGTTCGAGCCGTTGCGGATGCCGGCGAGCGACATGCCGCACGGCAATTGCGACGGGCTGGTCAACGTCCAGGCGAAGCCGAAGGAGCGCACGCTGTACAGCTCGTGCCGCGGCGGCCCGATCTGGTACACCGATGCGTATCGCTTCGACGGCAGCGGAAGGATGTACCTGTACCAGTCGAGCGAAGCGATACCGGACGAGCTGCGCGACCTGCTCGACACCGACAACGGCCCGTCGTCGATGCTGTTGACCTACGACGCGCAAGGCAAGCGCGTCGCGCGCCGCCCCGACGCCTATGGCGGCGGCACCGTCGCGTTCAAGGTGCGCCCGGCGCGCCTGCCGCTGCACGATGCGATGACCGATGCGCCCACGCGCCGCTATGTCGTCGCGGGCGACACGGTGGAGGTGATCGACGCGAGCGCCGATTTCCAGTGGCTGAAGGTGCGATATCGCAACCCGCATGCGGGGGCGGTGCAGGGCTGTGTCAGTGCGAAGGAGGCGATGGGCAACTGATGCAAGCGGCGGCCTATTCGACACGCCTTCCCACATATTGAACGCAGAACATCCCATTAATATGGATACCTGCCCAAATGTTGACGCGCTTCCCGCCGCGGCTCTAACGTTCGCCCCAACGCCATTCGATTCGGTCGCCCCGCTCGCGGGCGACGGCCGGGCACAGAACACAGGAGACAACCGTGGCCCAATCCGCGTCACGCACCCACTCGAACCCGCCGGATCAATTGCCCGCCCACGCCGGCATCGCATCCGGTTCAACCGCCCGCGCGGCCGCCGCGCAGGCGGCGCCGCCCAGCCGCAAGCGCCTGCTGATCCTCGCGCTGCTGTTCATCACGGTCGTGATCAACTATCTCGACCGCAGCAACCTGTCGATCGCCGCGCCCGCGCTGTTCAAGGAACTGAACATCGATCCGGTGCGCGCGGGCCTCGTGTTTTCCGCGTTCGGCTGGACCTATGCGCTGATGCAAGTGCCTGGCGGCTGGCTCGTCGACAAGGTGTCGCCGCGCGTACTGTATGCCGGCGCGCTCGCGCTGTGGTCGGCCGCGACGTTGCTGCTCGGCTTCGCCGGTTCGTTCGTCGGGCTGGTCGTGCTGCGTCTCGCGGTGGGCGCGCTCGAAGCGCCGGCCTACCCGATCAACAACCGCGTGGTGACGACGTGGTTCCCGACCCGCGAGCGCGCGAGCGCGATCGGCGGCTACACGTCGGGCCAGTTCGTCGGGCTCGCGTTCCTCACGCCGGTGCTCGCGTGGCTGCAGGTGCATCTGGGCTGGCACATGGTGTTCGTCGCGACCGGCCTCGCCGGCATCGCATGGGCCGCGATCTGGTATGCGGTGTATCGCGAGCCGCGCGCGTTTCGCGGCGTCAACGCGGCCGAGATCGCGCTGATCCGCGACGGCGGCGGTCTCGTCGATCTCGAAGACCGCATCGCGGCGCGCACCGAACGCGCACCGTCGACGTGGCGCGACCTCGGCGTCGTGCTCGGCCGGCGCAAGCTGTGGGGCATCTATCTCGGCCAGTTCGCACTGAACTCGACGCTGTGGTTCTTCCTCACGTGGTTCCCGACCTACCTCGTCAAGTATCGAGGAATGGACTTCATCAAGTCGGGCTTCCTCGCGTCGCTGCCGTTCCTCGCCGCGTTCGTCGGCGTGCTGTGCTCGGGCGTGCTGTCGGACTGGCTGATGCGTCGCGGCGCGTCACAGGGCTTCGCGCGCAAGCTGCCGATCATCTCGGGGCTGCTGATCTCGACCTGCATCATCGGCGCGAACTACGTCACGTCGACCGGCTGGGTGATCGCGTTCATGACGATCGCGTTCTTCGGCAACGGCTTCGCGTCGATCACGTGGTCGCTCGTGTCGGGGCTCGCGCCCGCGCGGCTGATCGGCCTCACGGGCGGCGTGTTCAACCTGATCGGCAACCTGTCCGCGATCGCGACGCCGATCGTGATCGGGCTGCTCGTGAACGGCGCGGACTTCTCGCGCGCGATCACCTATATCGCCGCGATGGCACTCGCGGGCAGCCTGTCATACGGTTTGCTCGTCGGCAAGGTCGAACGCATCGACGCATGAGCCTCGCGAGGGCGGCACACGCGTGCCGCCCTGCCTTGCCGCCGCCCGCGTGCCGCGTCAGAACCGCTGAAACCCGTCGTGCGCGAGATCGTGCGGATTGCCCGCCGCGTAGTCGAGTGCGCACGCGTCGGTATCGATGCCGACGGTCAGCAGCGTCTCCCAGCGCTCGGTGTCGGGCATCGACGGATCGGCGTGGAAACACACGACGGCCTGATCGCCGGCCGCACCGCACATTGCCGCCGCGCGCTCGCGCACATCGGCGCTCGTCATCCCGTTCACGACTTCGTTCAGGTACGCGAAGCGTTCGCGCGTGGTCGAGCTGTCGGGCATGCACTCGCCGCCGCTCAGCGCGCGATCGAGGAAGTGGTTCGTATGCAGCAGCCAGCCGTCCGGGCGCGGCACCACCATGCCGATTCCCGACGGGCTCAGCTCGATGCTCGCCGCGCGCGGGTTCGCGTCATGCCGCGTAAACACGGTCAGCACCGTGGACGCGCTCACGCGCGCGGACCGGGCGAGCTCGATCGCCTCCTGCACCGTCGTCGCATCCTCGAGCAGGCGCCGCGCGATCGCGTGCACGGGCACACCGGCGCTGTCGTTGTCGCTCGCGTGATGCAGGATGTTGAAGTGCAGCCCGAGCCCCGCGCTGTTCACGCCGAGCTTCGCGAGCATCCCGAACTCGGAGAACAGCTTGACGGTGCGGCCATGCGGCGTCGCGAACCGCATCAGCAGCCCCTGCGGCGCGAGGCTGTCGTGCCAGTCCCACGTCTGCAGCGTGCGCGGCGCGTGCGGGCCGGCCGGTGCGTAGACGGTCGTCGAGCACTCGCCTTCGGCCGACGCGGGCGCGGTCGCGAGAATCTCGGTGCGTGCGTTCAGGCACGCGAGCTGCCAGCGCGGCAGGTCGACGCCGTCGGCGATCGCCTCGACTTCGGCGGCCAGGCGCGGGCACCACGCACCGAGCGCGGCCAGGCTCGCTTCGCCGATCTCCCGCGCGCGCTGCGGCTCGATGCCGAGCTTCGGGAAGAACGCGAGGTAAAGCGCGACCGTCTCGCGAATCTCGGCGGCGAAACGCGCGCCGATCAGGCGGCCGCGCTCGTGCGGATCGGTGAGGTCGGTCACGAAGGTGTGCAGCTTCAAGGTCAAATCTCCTGAGTTGAATGCGTGCCGGGCAAGCGCGGCCCGGAACGTGATGCATGGCGCAGCCGGTCGGCCGGCATTTGCACCGGCCGGAACGGCGAGACCAGTCAGAACGGTCAGAACGAATAGATGAACTGCATCCCGGCCAGGTCGTTGCTGCGCGCGTACGTGCCGTTGCTCTTCAGGAACACCGGATGGTTCGCCGCGTCGTGGCGATACTCGAGCTTCACGGTGATCTGCTGCGTCGGATAGAACAGCAGGTCGGCCGTGATCGCGTAACGCTGCGCGCCCTTGCACTCGGTGCCGTTCGTCGACGAACCCTGGAAGCACGCCGGATCGATGCCGAAGCCGCTCGACCCGTTCACCGACGGATTGCCGCCCGCGAGCCCGTACTGGATGTTCGTGCCGCCGCCGCCGTTCGACGTGTTGTTCAGGTAGTCGAAGCGCAGCGTCGCGCCCATGCGGCCGACCCACGCCTGCGTCCACTTCGTATGGCCGAGCAGCGACATCCCGTACCAGCGTGCGGTGCCGCCGTTCCACGCGCCCTTCTGCAGCTCGCCGTAGTCGACCTGCGCGTTGACCTGCGTCTTGTCGTGCGTATAGGTCACGTCGGCTTCCACGTACTTGTAGAGGCCGGTCGGCGACGAGCCGTTGCACTGGTAGCCGTAACCGCCCGCCGTCGCGCACGGCGAGAACAGCGACTGCCGGCCCAGCATCCCGGAAACGCCGAAGTCGAAGGCGGTCGACGTCGCGTTGTCGAAGCGCGCGGTGATCGTCGGCGTCCAGTTGGTCTTCGTCGTGTTGTTCGCCGCGTTCGCGATCGCGCCGGCGGTGCGCAACACCTCGTTGCCGATCACGACCTGCCAGAAGCGCGTCATCGCCGCGTTGGAGCCCTTCAGGCCGACGCCGATCAGGTTGCCCGGTTCGCTGAAGTCGTACAGCAGCCCGTGCGTGAGCGTCAGCATCTGGGTCGACGGCTGCACCTCGTAGCCGGCGAGGCTCGGCATCATCCCGATCTCGAAAGTGCGCGTCGTGCTGAGGGGCACGGTCACCACGGCCTGCGTGACGATGTTGTTGCCGACGCCGCCGTGCGAATTGCTGAACACGTTGCCGAAGCCGCGGTTCGGCTGGATCACGACCTCCGCCGACGGCGCCATCGGGCCGACGCCGAAGGTCTTCTTGATGTCGAGGTAGACGTCGCCGATCGTGCTGTTGAAGTAGTCGTACGCGCCCGGATCGTGGTTGAGGAACTGGAACCCGGACGTGCGCTGCGCGCGGTTGAACAGGTACACGGGATCGACGTAGCCGGTGATGCTCAGGCCCGCGAGCGGGCCGGTCGTCGCGGCTTCCTGCAGCGAGTCGACCTTCAGCGATGCGTTCGCGATCTGCTCGCGCATCTGCTGCAGGTCGTCGTTCGTGAACGCCGGTGCGGAATCGGCGGCCGGCGCGGCGGCGGCGGCCGTGTTGATCGAACCGATCCTTGCGCCGCTCGATGTTGCGGTGGCGACGCTGGCTGCGTTGGCGGCCGGCGCCGCGCCGGGCGCCTGCGCGGCCAGCATGCTCGCGCGCAGCGCGTTCACCTGCTGCTGCAGCGCGGTGACCTGCGCCTGCAGCGCCTTCATCCTGCTCGCATCGGTCGCCTGCGGCGTGTGCGCGAATGCCGTGGCCGCGTCGAACGCGAGCAGACACAGCGCCGTCATGTGTTTGAGTTTCATGTTCTGGGTGGTCGTCGGGACGAGCGCGCCCCCGCCCGCCGCGATCAGCGGCGGGGCGCGCGAAAGGTGTGCGGGAAGCGGGGAAGCGGCGGCCGGCTTACTCGGTCTTCAGCTTCGTCCAGAGGCGGTTCTGCAGACGCATCAGCTCAGGCGGAACCGGCTTGCTGAGGCTCAGCTTGCGGATCACGTCGGCGGGCGGGAACACGGCCGGATCGCTCGTCACTTCGGCGCGCACGAGGCGCTTCGACGACGGCACGGCCGACGGGTACGACGTGTCGTTGGTCAGGTTCGCGCTCTCCTTCTCCGACAGCACGAAGTTGACGAACTTCAGCGCGGCGTCCGGGTGCGGTGCATCCTTCGGCACGGCCATCATGTCGAACCACATCGCGCTGCCCTCGGTCGGGATCACGTACTTGATGTGATATGGCTTCTTCGCGGAAGCGGCCGCGATCCGCGCGGAGTTCACGTCGCCCGACCAGCCGAGCGCGAGGCAGATGTCGCCGCCCGCGAGATCGTTGATGTAGCTGCTCGAATTGAACTGCGTGATGTACGGACGCACCGACTTCAGCAGCTCGTACGCGGCCTGGTAGTCGGCCGGGTTCGTCGTGTTCGGGTCTTTCTTCAGGTAGACGAACGCCATCCCGAACGCATCGACCGGCGAATCGAGCACCGACACGCCGCAGTGCTTCAGCTTCTGCGCATACTTCGGGTCGAACAGCAGCGCCCAGCTGTCGAGCGGCGCGTCGTTGCCGAGCGCGGCCTTCACCTTCTCGACGTTCATCCCGAGCCCGTCGGTGCCCCAGGTCCACGGAATGCCGTACTGGTTGCCCGGATCGTCCTTCGCGAGCGCCTTCAGGATTTCCGGATCGAGCAGCCCGTAGTTCGGCACCTGGCTCTTGTCGATCTTGCGGAAGATGCCGGCCTGCAGCTGCCGCGCCCAGAAGATGTCGGACGGCACGACGACGTCGTAACCCGACGTGCCCGACAGCAGCTTCGCCTGCAACGTCTCGTTCGAATCGAACTCCTGGTAGACGACCTTGATACCGGTCGCCTTCTCGAAGTTCGCGATCGTCGCCTTGCCGATCGAGTTGCCCCAGTTGTACACGTTGACGACGTCCGCCGCGTGCGCAACCGGCGCGCCGGCCCACAGCATGCCGCCCAGCGCGAGCGCCGCGCATGCCGTTCCCAGATGCCTGCTCCAATCCCCTGCCATGGTTTCCTCCGTCGATATCATGATCCGCTCGCAATGAACGGTGTGTGCTTCGGTCCGGAAAAATGTAGCCAGAGGAAATTGGCCGGTCTGCCCTGCCAATAGGGGGACACGCCGCACAATCGGCGCATCCGGTTCCGGCCGGATGCGCCGAGCCGCAAAAACGAAAGCATCCCGAAAGATTCCGTCGCCGCTTCGTCAGCCGGGATACCCGTTCAGGACGCCTGCATACCCGTGCGCGCGCCGAAATCGTCGCCCAAGTGCGTGATGCGGCCGCCCATCATCGTCAGCCCGACGTCGATGCGGCCGATGTCGTACTGGCCGACCTCGAACAGGTCGTTCTCGAGCACGACGAGATCCGCGCGCTTGCCGGGCGTCAGCGAGCCGACCTCGTGCTCCATCCCGAGCTGGTACGCGCCGTGGATCGTGTACGCCGCGATCAGTTGCGGAATGCTCAGGCGCTCGGCGATGTCCGGGAACACCGGCGCATCGGGCTCGCCCGCGAGCTGGCGCGTATGGCCCGACTCGATGTGTTCGAGCGGCTTGTGCTGGCAGCGGCACTGGCATGCGAGGCCGTCCATGCCGATCGACACCGTCACGCCTTCGTCGAGGAACGTGCGGAACTTGTACATGCTGCTCCAGCGCTCGTGGCCGTAGTGGTCGCGCAGCTGCTCGGTGTACGCGTCGACCACGCCCCACTGCAGCTGCGTGTTCGCCATCACGCCCGCGCGGCGGAAGCGCGGGATGTCGTCCGGATGCGTGAGGAACGCGTGCGTGATCACGTGGCGGCGGTCGCGCGGCGGGTTCGTGCGGTTCACCGCGTCGAAGCCGTCGAGCGCCATCCGCACGGCCGCGTCGCCGACGCAATGGACCATCACGTTCGCATTCGCGCGATCGGCCTCGACCAGATAGCGGTTGAACGTGTCGGCCGGCATCGTCGGCGCACCGCAGGTGTCCGGGCGGTCCGCGTACGGTTCGAGCAGGTACGCGGTGTGGTTCGCCTCGGTGCCGTCGAGGAACAGCTTCAATGCGCGCGCCTTCACGAGCGGCGAATCGTACTGCTCGCGATACCGGACGAGCGTGCCGACCGGGTCGTCGATCTCGCCGATCACCGCGACGCTGCCGACCACCCGCAGCTTCAGGTCGCCCGCGCGCTCCATCGTCTGCAGCGTCTCGTACAGCAGCGACTGGTCGCCGCTCGCGTCGAAGAAGCCCGCGTCGAACACGGTCGTCACGCCGGCTGCGCACAGCTTCTTCTGCCACGGCGGGATCGATTTCAGGTACAGGTCGATGCCGGTCGGCAGCAGGCCGGCCGCGCTGATCCGCTGCATCAGCAGCGAGTACGCGGCGCCGTCGACGATCAGGCCGGTCGGCTCGCCGGTCGCCGCGTCCTTCTCGAACCAGCTCGCGCCTTCCTGCACGGGCGGCGTCGACGCGTCGATGCCGGCGATCTCCAGCGCCTTCGAGTTCACCCACATCGTATGGAAATCGGTCGACAGCAGGCACACGGGGCGATCCGCGCAGATCGCGTCGAGCGTCTCCTTGCGCAGCAGCGCCGGCGGAATCGTCGCCTGCACCCAGCCCATCCCGGTGATCGCCGGCTCGTCCGGATGCGATTCGACGTACGCGCGCAGCGCGCCGAGCACCTTCTGCGGATCCTCGTCGTTCACGAACGCCTGGAACGCGAACGCGGTCGTCTCGAAGTGCCAGTGCGATTCGACGAAGCCCGGCAGCAGGAGCCGGCCGGCCGCGTCGACGACCTTCGTCCGCGCGCCGACGTACGCCTGCACGGCCGCCGTGTCGCCGACATGGACGATCCGGCCGTCGCGCACGGCGACGGCCTGCGCCCAGGGCTTGTGCGGATCGACGGTATAGACCTTCGCGTTGGTCAGAACGAAATCCGCCGGCGTCGTGGCGGCGTGCGTCGGTTGCATCTGCATGGCCTGTCCTTTCTGGTCATCAGGTTTTCGAAGTGCTTTCACTATAGGCAGACGATTCGCGCCGGTATGCCCCCCCGTCGCCGGGGCTTCCGCGAATTCCGGCCGCCGCACGCACGGTCTTGTCGTCGTTTTGGGGACAACGCACGAAATCCGTGGGGTTGATCCGGTGAATTCCCGGCTGACGCGTGCACGGCGTTCGCGTAACGTCGCGCTGTCCCCTGACCGCCTTCGTCCGACCATGCGACTTCTCCAGCCCGACCCTGCCGCCCGCGGCCACTACCTGATCGGCGTGCGTCCCGACTCACTCGGCGCGACGCTGCGCGCGGTCGGCACGCCGGATTTCGTCGGCGCGGTCACGGAGTTCGTCAACGACAGCATCGATGCCGACGCCGTGCACCTCGAGCGCTGGCGCGCCGATACGGGCAGCACGTCGGGTTTCGTCGTCGAATGGCTCGGCAGCGGCAGCCTGCGCTTCACGGCCGATACGCTGCGCGTGATGGATATCTACTACCAGGACTACTGCCAGGCCGATCCGCTGGTCGCGCCGCTGCGCGGCAAACCCGGCACGCTGCTCGTGCAGCGCCATGTCGACGGCATCGCGCAGGGCGAGTTCCGCCGCCGGATCTTCGACGAGCCCGGCATCGGGCAGGAATGCCTGCTCGTGCACGGCAACGCGCACCTGCAATACGCGCTCGGGCTCGCGCGCACGGTCGGGCGCGCCGCGTTCTCCACGGACGAGCTGTTTCACTTCCGGCAGATGGTCGACCTGCTGTTCCCGATGTTCGAGCTGCATGCGCGCACCTGTGCGGCGCGGCGCGTGGCGGCGGTGTCGGTGAATGCCGCGTCGCAGGCGAGTTTCGATGCGCGCCTCGAACGGCAGGACGTGCAGCTGTCACGCCGCGAGCACGAGATCTGCCGGCTGATGCTGTGCGGGCGCTCGGTGCCCGAGGCCGCGCAGCAGCTCGACGTGAAGCTGTCGACGGCCGAGTCGTACGTGAAGCGCGCGTTCGCGAAGCTCGGCGTGCGCACGCGCCGCGAGCTGTTCGACTGGGTACTCGTCGACTGCTGAACGCGCGGCCCGGATTTACGCGGCCAGCGCGGCCGCCTTGATGTTGAAGGCGCGCAGCAGGTCCTCGTAGAACGCGTCGACGATCGGCTTGTCGCTCGTGCTGCGCTTCATCGCGAGATGCAGCGGCACGTCGAAGCTGAACGTCGCGCGGCCGACGGCCTTCACGAGCCCGCGCTGCTCGAACGGCTCCGCGTAGTGCGCGGGCAGGTAGCCGAGATGGCCGCCCGACAGGATCAGGATCGTCGCGGCCTCGATGCTGTCCGCGCTCGCGGTCACGCGCCGCTCGGGCAGCGGATACTGCTCCTCCGGCACCGGATAGGTGCGCCACACCCAGTCGTGCAGTTGCAGGTCGTCCGCCGTCACGGGCCGCGACGCATGGAACAGCGGATGCCCGCGCCCGCAGTAGATCACCTGCTGCTCGGTGAACAGCGGCGTGTAGAGCAGCCCGGGCACGCGATGCCAGAAATACCCGATCGCGAGATCGAGCTGGTTGTTGACGAGGCTTTCCTCGAGTTCCTGCGGCGACGCGACCTTCATCGCGAACGTGACGGCCTGGTCGCGCTTGCGGAATGCGCCGATCGCGTCGGCCACGCGCGCGTTCTCGACGAGCGGCGCCTGGCCGATCAGGCCGATCGACAACGTGCCGACCAGCTTGCGGTCGATGTCGCGCACGCGCGCGACGAATTCGGAGGTCGCCGCGACGAGCGTGCGCGCGGTGGCCGCGAAGCGTTCGCCCTTCGACGTCAGGCGAAAGCCGCCGCGCCCGCGATCGCACAGCTTGAAGCCGACGCGCGCTTCGAGCGCCGACAGCTGCGTGCTGATGGTCGACTGGCGCACGCCGAGCGACGCCTCGGCGGCCGTGATGCCGCGTGCGTCGACGACGGCCAGAAAGACCCGGATGAGCCGGAGATCGAGATCGGAAGTATTCGAGAACATGCCTGAAGCCGCTGCGCGTGTGCGCGTTGCCCGGCCGGCACGACACGCATCGCGCGCCACGCCCGCCGCCTTCGCCGATGAACCGGACCGGACGCGCGCCGCCATCGGCAGCGGCGCGCGTCGAAACCGTCATTCAGGTGCCACCGCGAGCGCGCGTTCCATGCCGAACACGGCCGGCCGCAGCCGCCGGTAGCACAGGAACGCCACCGCGCACAGCACGATCGCCGCGATCAGCGCCGACTGCGTGCCTGCGCGCTCGATCAGCGAGCCGCCCGCGACCGAGCCGATGCCGTAGCCGAGCGCGACGCAGCCCGGCGACAGCGCGGCCGACTTGCCGACCAGGTCGTACTGCGGAATCGTCGCGTAGATCAGCAGCGCGCCGCCGGTCCAGCAGCCGATGAACACGACAGCGCCGAGCGTGAACGTCATGGCCGATGCCGGCATCGCGAGCAGCACGGCCGCGACCGCGCAGCCGCCGAGGTTGACGAGCGCCCAGCGGCGCAGGCCCGCGCCCGCGCCGAGCCTCGGCATCGCCGCGCAGATCACGAGGCTCGCGATGTTCGCGATGCCGAGCACGAGCGACACCGACCTGCCGCTCAGGCCCGCCGCGGTGCCGATCTTCTCGAGGAAGGTCCACACGACGCCGACGCCGCCGTACAGCGCGAGCTGCGCGCACAGCACGAGCATCGCGCCCCGGCGGTCGATGCGGCCGGCGACGCCGGCCGGTGCCGGGGCGGCCAGCGTCTCGCCCCGGCGAAACAGCGGCGTCGCGAGCACGAATACGCCGAGCACGCATGCGACGAAACCGAACACGCCGTGCGCGCCCCATGCGTCGCTCAGCATCGGGAAGATGTAGGCCAGCAGCACCATGCTCCACGTCACCTGCCCCATCAGCATGATCCCGAGATTGCGTTCCGGCGCGCGCGAGTACGACAGGTAGCGCAGCGCGATCCCGTTCAGCCCGCCCGAGCCGACGCCCGCGATGAACTGCAACGCGGAATACGCGACGAGCCCGTGCGTCGCGAGCGTGCCGAGGTTCGCGCCGGCCGCGAGCGTCACCGCACCCGCGAGCACCCACCGCACCGGCTGGCGGCCGAGCACGAACGCGACGAGCAGCGTGCCCGTCGATTCGCCGAGCACCTCGATGAAGCTCGACAGCCCGAGCGCCGCTTCGCCGAAGCCCCAATGGCGTTCGACCTGCCCGACGATCGCGGGCAGGCCGAGGAAGACCGTCGGCCCGAGGATGCCGAGCAGCAGCATCACGACGACGAACCGCGCGCTTTCCTGTCGCGCTTCATCCTGCAGGTTCACTACGTTCATTCGGTGTCTCTCTCCGTGTCCGCGGCGCGGACCGTCTCCTCGAGGGAGTCGGGTATGGCGGCGGCCCGGCCCGGGCCGCCGTGTCGCTTACATCGGGAAGCCCATCGCCTTGATGCCGCTGATCCACGCGCGCTTCCAGCCGCCTTCCGCATCCGCGCCGTCGAACGCATGGAACGTGATCTTCGCGGCGACCCAGCGCATCGGCTCGGGCGGGATGTAGCTCGGGCTCTGGTTCGCGATGTCGAGCTTGCGCTCGGGGCTGTCGCGGTCGAACAGGATGTTCAGCCCCATGAACGCGCCGAACCGGCTCGCCGCGACGCCGAAACCCGTATAGCCGGCGACGAACACGGCCTTGTCGCCGAGATAGCGCTTCGCGAACACCGAGCCGCGCGAACAGTAGTCGATCGGGCCGCCCCACGCATGCGAGAAGCGCACGTCGCTCAATTGCGGGAAGGTGCGGTAGAACGCTTCCGCGAGCCGGTAATACGTCTCGCGCCGGCCGTCCTGATGCGGTTCCGGATCGCCGTCGAAGTGATAGCTCACCAGGCCGCCGAAGATGATGTTGTTGTTCTTCGTCAGGCGGAAATAGTTGAGCTGCGTGCGCGTGTCGTAGACGCCCTGGCGATTCTTCCAGCCGATCCGCGCGAGCTGCTCGTCGGTGAGCGGCTCGGTGGCGAGCACGTGGTCGCGCACCTGCATCACGCGGCGGTTGATGTCGGGAATCCCGACCTTCGCGGTGCCGCTGCCGAACACGACGCGCGGCGCGCGCACGCTGCCCTTCGGCGTCTTCACGAACACGGTGCTGCCTTCGTCGGTCACGGTCACGAGCGGCGTGTGCTCGTACAGCTTCACGCCGAGCGACAGCGCCGCGCGCTTCAGCCCCCACGCGAGCTTCGCCGGATGCACGATGCCGCTGCGGTTACGCGACCACAGCGCGCCCGCGAACAGCGGTGAATTCAGTTGTTCGAGCGTTTCGTCGCGGTTCAGCAGCACGACGTTGTGGCCGTACTCGCGATGCAGGTCGTAATCGCCCTTCAGGTGCGCGATGTGCTCGGGATCGACCGCGACCGTCATCTCGCCGTTCCACTCGATATCGGCGTCGATGTCGTAGCGCTTCAGCGTTTCCTCGAAGCCGTCGAGGTTGTGATGGCCGAACGCCTCGAGCTGCGCGATGTCGTTCGGGAACACGCGCACCGCATTCGGCAGCCCGTGCATCACCGACGTCGAGATGATCCCGCCCGCGCGGCCCGATGCGCCGTGCGCGACCTTGCCGGCCTCGATCAGCACCACGTTCAGGTGCGGCATCTGTTCCTTCGCCTGCACGGCCGACCACAGCCCGGTGAAGCCGCCGCCGACGATCAGCAGGTCGGCGCTCACGTCGCCGACGAGTTCCGGCTCGGTGGCCGGCGCGGCCGGGTTGTCGAGCCAGTACGGGAACAGCTTCGTATTCGCGAGCGCCGCCTCGACGCCCAACGCGACCGGCGCGCCACGCAATGCGTGCGCCTGCGCCGGTGCAGTCTCTCTTGCCTTGACTTCCATTTCCATGATCCCTGCCATCACACGCGGAAACGAAACCGCCGCCGGGCGCGCGTCACACGGACGACGACACCACGGCGGCGGCTTCGGCCATCACGACTTCTCGAGCAGCACGTAGAACTTCTTCGCGTCCTCGATCGTCTCCCAGCGGCCCGCGAAGCCGGCCGGCAGCAGGTAGCCCTGGCCCGGCGTGAATTCCTTGCGGTTGCCTTCGACGTCGGTCAGCGCGATCCGGCCCTCGACGAGCCACACCGCTTCGTCGGCCGCGGTTTCCGGAAACTCCACCGAGCCGACCTTGCCTTCCCACCAGCCGATGAGGTAGTTGCCGCTCTTGCCTTCCGCCGCGCGCCAGTCGCTTTCGTCCATCCCGAAGTCGAGCTTCGTGAATTCGCCGATGCCTGCGCCGAGCGGCAGGATGTCCTTGATCAGTTTGGTCATCAGAATCTTTCGTCTCTTGATTGAAAAAAGCAGAGACAAAGTTACTCATTTACACTGCCCCGGTATGCCCCCCTCCGGGGGGGACAAGCGGTGTTTTCCGGGGCCGGTCAGGTCGCCAGGACACCTGCCGGGATTTCCCCCTAATGACGTTTTGCGTGGCCGACGCTACAATCCGCCGGCTTTTCACCGGGGAACCGCATGCTGCTCAACGTGAACCCCTTCCACCGCGACAACGACCGCTTCAACGTGTCGTTCAAGGCGCTGGGCGAGCTGATCGAGACGGTCGGCACGCCGCACTTCGTGCCGCGCCTCACGCAACTGCTCAATGAAGTGGTGCCGCTCGACGTCGCGCACGTCGAACGCTCGCGCGTCGACGGCTCGATGCCCACCGGCTACCGATGCGAATGGATCGGCAGCAGCGGCATCGGCGCGGCGAGCGCCGACGTCTCCGACGTGATGACGCTCTACTACGAGCGCTTTCTCGACAGCGACCCGCTGTTCGCGGGGCTGCGCGGCAAGACGGGCACGATGCTCGTCGTGCGCGACATCGCGGCGATCCCGCCCGGCGAATTCCGCCAGCGGCTGTTCGACGACGTGCAGATCGGCCACGAATGCGTGCTCGCACGCGGCACGCGTTATTCGCAGCATTCGATCGCGCTGGAGCGCGGCCGCGACCGGCCGCCGTTCACGCTCGCTGAGATGAACCGCTTTCGCAGCATCAGCGACGTGCTGTTCCCGCTGCTCGAACTTCATGCGTCGACCACGGCCGCGCGGCGCATTGCGCACCCGACGCCCGAAGTCCATCCGCTCGCGCAGTTCGACGCGCGCATCGCGGCCGACGGCGTGAAGCTGTCGAAGCGCGAATACGAAACCTGCAAGCACCTGCTTTCCGGCAAGACCGTGCCGGAAACGGCGGAGATCCTCGGCGTGCGCGTCGCGTCGGCCGAGTCGTACGTGAAGCGCGCGTTCGCGAAGCTCGGCGTGCGCACGAAGCGCGAACTCGCCGCATGGGGTTCGGCGAACACCGCGTTCCCTTCCGCCGGCCCTCTCGCGCCGGCCTGACCTGGCCCCGCGCGGCCGCGTTCGGTTGCGCCGCGTCGATGCGGCGGCGCCACTTGCATCGAGCCCCGTCGATGTAAACGTTGCGACTTCAAAATCTTCGCGCGGGCGTTCTCCTCTACCATCGGCCGATCGCTTTACCTCAGATAAAGGAGACGGCCCCATGCCCCGCGAACTCAATCAACCGATGGGCGGCAACGAGATGCCGCGCTTCGGCGGCATCGCCACGATGATGCGCCTGCCGCAAGCCGAGACGACCGACGGCCTCGACGTGTGCTTCGTCGGCGTGCCGCTCGACCTCGGCACGTCGAACCGCTCGGGCTCGCGCTTCGGCCCGCGCCAGATCCGCACCGAATCCGTGCTGCTGCGCCCGTACAACATGGCCACCCGCGCCGCACCGTTCGATTCGCTGCAGGTGGCCGACATCGGCGACGTCGCGACCAACCCGTACGACCTGAAGGACTCGGTGCGCCGCATCGAAGAGGCATACGACGAGATCGTCGCGAACGGCTGCCGGCCGATCACGCTCGGCGGCGACCACACGATCGCGTGGCCGATCCTGCGCGCGCTGCACAAGAAGTACGGCAAGGTCGCCGTCGTGCACGTCGACGCGCACGCGGACGTGAACGACACGATGTTCGGCGAGAAGATCGCGCACGGCACGCCGTTCCGCCGCGCGGTGGAAGACGGGCTGCTGCAATGCGACAAGGTCACGCAGATCGGCCTGCGCGGCACCGGCTACCACGCGGACGATTTCGACTGGTGCCGCCAGCAGGGCTTCACCGTCGTGCAGGCGGAGGAATGCTGGAACAAGTCGCTCGCGCCGCTGATGGCGCAGGTGCGCGAACGCGTCGGCGACACGCCGGTGTATCTCAGCTTCGACATCGACGGCCTCGACCCGTCGTTCGCGCCCGGCACCGGCACGCCGGAAATCGGCGGCCTCACCGTGCAGCAGGGCCTGGAAATCATCCGCGGCATGAAGGGCCTGAACATCGTCGGCGCGGATCTCGTCGAAGTCGCGCCGCCGTACGATCCGACCGGCACCACCGCGCTCACCGGCGCGAACCTCGCGTTCGAGATGCTCTGCGTGATGCCGGGCGTCGCCTACCGCTAACCCGACCGACCTCGACAGGATGAACCTCATGTCTACCGCCGAGCTTTCCCCTTCCGCCGCGACGTTCGTGCTGCCCGCCGCGCGCATCGCCGGGCAGTCCGTGCACACGCATTCCGACAAGGCCGGCGCGCCGATCTTCAACGCGTCGACCGGCGACGCGATCGGCTGGCAGGAATTCGCGACGGCCGCGCACGTCGACGCCGCGGTGCGTGCCGCGCGCGACGCATTCGCCGGCTGGCGCGACACGCCGCCGGCCGAACGCGGCCGGATGCTCGCGACGATTGCCGAACGCGTCGAGGCATCGCGCGATCGCCTGGCGGCGCTGCAGATGCAGGTGAGCGGCAAGCCGCCGTTCGAGGCCGAGGCCGATGTCGGCGACGTCGCCGCCACGTTCGCGTACTACGCGACGCTGTGCGAAAACCCGGCACTGTTCGCGGCCGAACCGGTCGCGCTGCCGAGCGACGCCGTCACGGCCGAACGCTTTTACGACGCGGTCGGCGTCGCGGCGCTCGTCATGCCGTGGAACTTCCCGATGGTCACGACCGCGTGGAAGCTCGCGCCCGCGCTCGCGGCCGGCTGTGCGGTCGTGCTGAAGCCGTCCGAACTCACGTCGCCGACCGAGCACGCGCTGCTCGAGATCGTCGAGCAAGCGGGGCTGCCGGCCGGCGTCGTCAACGTCGTCAACGGCGGCGCCGAGGTCGGCGCGGCGCTGACCGCGCATCCGCTGATCGACAAGATTTCGTTTACCGGCAGCACGGCGGCCGGCCGCAAGGTCATGCAGGCCGCGGCCGTCGACATGAAGCGCGTGACGCTCGAACTCGGCGGCAAGTCGTCGCTGATCGTGCGCGACGACGCCGATCTCGACGTCGCGGTGTCGCTCGCGGTTGCGGGCGCGTTCACGAACGCGGGCCAGATGTGCTCGGCCACCGCGCGCATCCTCGTGCACGACAGCGTGTACCGCAGCTTCATGGCCGCGTTCGAGACGGCCGTGCGTGCGCTCGTCGTCGCGCCGCCCGCCGCGGAACAGGTCGCGATGGGGCCGCTGATCTCGGCCGCGCAGCGCTCGCGCGTCGAAGCGATGCTCCAGCACGGCATCGAGGCGGGCGCACGCGTCGCCTTCAGCGGCCTGGTGACGGATGCCGGCGGTGCGGGCTTCTTCATGGCGCCCGTCGTGATCGCCGAGCCCGCCGCCGACAACCCGCTGTGGACCGACGAAGTGTTCGGCCCCGTCGCGTGCGTGAAATCGTTCCGCACCGACGACGAAGCGATTGCGCTCGCGAACGACACGCGCTACGGGCTCGTCGCGACCGTCGTGACGCGCGATGCCGGTATCGCGAGGCAGTTCCAGCAGCGCGTGCGCGCGGGGCTCGTGTGGATCAACGCACCGCAGCTGATCTATCCGCACGTGTGCTGGGGCGGGTTCGGGCTCAGCGGAATCGGCCGCGAACTCGGCGTCGCGGGGCTGCGCAGCTATCAGGAACTGCGCCACGCGATGCGCGCGATCGACTGACCAGTGCGGCCGTTCGGGCCGTTGGCGGCACCGTGTCTCGTGCACGGTGCCGCTTTTTTTGGTTCTTCGCGGATTTCCGGGGAGAGCGCCGGGGTGTTAGCCGTGCGCCGATCATGAGATCTCAAGGCGCGTGAGCAACCCTCAATGCGACAGCACGGCGGCATGGTCGTGCTCGCGAAGCTGGCCGGGAATCGCGCACTGCGCGAGCCCGCCCGAGTCGATCCACGCACGCGTGCGTTCCGCGGCCTTGTCGATCAGCTGCGCACACTGCGAGTAATCGTATGACGACACGTCGAGCGGACAGAGCGGCGGCACGACATGGATTTGCGCGCGTGCCCCGTACAACTCCAGATCGCGCACCAGTTGCCGCGCGATCACGAGCGTCAGCGCGTGCGTCGCATGCGCGATCGCGCTGCGCGGCGGTACGCGCAACGCGCAGGCGAACCCGGCCGGCAGCACGACGATCCGCTTGACGCCGAGCGCGATCGCAACGGAGATCGGCGTATTGTTCGCGACGCCGCCGTCGACGAGTTCCACGCCGCCGATGCTGACCGACGGAAACACGCCGGGAATCGCCGCGCTGGCCTGCACGGCATCCACGACCGGGCCGGCGGACAGCACGACTTCCTGGCCGTTCAGCACGTCGGTCGCGACGATGTGGAGCGGCAACGTGGCCTGCTCGATCCGCCGGTACGGCAGGTTCCTTTCCAGCAGCAGGCGCAGCGCATCGGCCTCGACCAGATGCGGCCGGTTGCGCAGCAGCATCGCGACGAGGCTGCGCATCGAGAACGGCATGATGTCCTGGCGGCGGATCCGGCACCACAGCGCGGCGAGCATCGCGACGCCGTCCGCATCGGGCCGGCCGGCGAAATAGGCGGCGTTGATCGCGCCCGCCGACGCGCCGACGACGCAATCGGGCCGCTCGCCGCTCGCGACCAGTTCGCGGAGCATGCCGACCTCGATCGCGCCGAGACTGCCGCCGCCGGCGAACACGAAGGCGGTCGAGGAAGTGGGATCGGACGTCACGGTGCGCCCTCCTGCGGTTGGCTGCGACGGTGCTTTCTCCATGATGGATCGTGCGGCGCCCCGGATGTCCTGATGAAAACCCTGCCGGCGCGCGAACCCGCGCCGGCAGGCGATGCACCGTGCACCGCGTTCCCCGGACTTCCGCGCGGAGCCTTCCGTCGCGATGGGTGTGTCATTCGCCGCCGTGTTCCGGGCCGCATCCAGACGGAAATTCACGCGAAGGCGCGCAATTTTTGACTTCGATCAAGAAAATCGCGCATACCGCCGCCCGCAAACGTGTGCCGCGCGTGAATCGCGCGCGCTACGTGGAATCACGGGTTCAGTCGCCCCGGCGACCGCCGTTATTGCATCAACACCCGCCGACCGGCATCGCGTTGCGATACATCGGGACGGCCGCCGGCATCGCATTCGACACGCAACGATCCGGCGCCGTCGCGGGCATGGAGCGGGATGGCCGGACGTCCCGCCCGCTTTTCGACAACAGATGCGGCAGCGCGAGTCGCGCAAGAGGTAATCATGTTTGTAGCCATCGGGTGGATCGTCGTGATCGGATCGGTGATCGGCAGTTTTGTCGGCGTGGGCGGCCATTTGCCGGCCTTGCTGCAACCGTTCGAACTGCTGTGCATTTTGGGCGCCGCGCTGGGTGCGTTCGTCGTCAGCAATCCGGTCGCGACGCTGAAGAAGACGATCAAGAGCCTGCCGACCTGTTTCAAGGGCGGCGGCTATACGAAACAGCAGTACGTCGAACTGATCGCGCTGCTGTACGAGCTGCTGCAGAAGGCGCGCAAGGACGGCATGATGGCGCTCGAGGCCGACGTCGACGCACCCGAACAAAGCCCGCTGTTCCAGAAGTATTCGCACGTGCTCGAAGACCATCACCTGCTCGACTTCATCGTCGATTATCTGCGGATGATGTCGGGCGGCAACGTGAACGCGCTGGAGATGCAGGACCTGATGGACGAAGAACTGCATACGCACCATGCGGAAGCGTCCGTCGCGGCCAATGCGATCCAGAAGATGGCGGACGGCCTGCCGGCGTTCGGCATCGTCGCGGCGGTGATGGGTGTCGTGCATACGATGGGCTCGGTCGGCGCGCCGCCCGCCGTGCTCGGCAAGATGATCGCCGGCGCGCTCGTCGGCACGTTCCTCGGCATCCTGCTCGCGTACGGCTTCGTCGGCCCGCTCGCGGATCTGCTCAATGCGAAGGGCCGCGCCGCGGCCAAGCCGTTCCAGTGCGTGAAGGCCGTGCTGCTCGCGTCGATGAGCGGCTACGCGCCGGCGGTGGCGGTGGAGTTCGGCCGCAAGGTGCTGTTCACGGCCGATCGCCCGAGCTTCAAGGAGCTCGACGAGGCCGTCCGCGCGACGAAGTCGCCCAGGCCCGCATAACGGAGGCGCCATGGCCGACCATCGCTCCAACCCGTCGAAACAGTCCGCATCGGCACCGCTCGTCGTCGTGCGCCGCAAGAAAGGCGAGGACCACGACGCCCACCACGGCGGCGCCTGGAAAATCGCCTACGCCGATTTCGTCACGGCGATGATGGCGTTCTTCCTGCTGATGTGGCTGCTCGGCTCGGTGTCCAAGTACGACAAGCAGGGGATCGAGGATTACTTCAACACGCCGCTGTCGACGCTCCTGTCCGGCGGGAAAGACGCACAGGCGCCGCGCCCGAGCATCGTGCAGGGTGGCGGCCGCGACCTGTCGGACCCGGCGCCGGCCATCGACGCGAAAGCGCAACCGGTGCCGGCCAGTTCGCCCACAGCCGCTGCCGACATCGTCGATACGCAAAAGCTCGAGCGCCTGAAGGCGAAGCTGACCGCGGCGATTGCACAAAGCCCGTCATTACGCGCGTACCAGGACCAGATCCGGATCGCGATCACTCACGAGGGCTTGCGCATCGAGATCGTCGATTCGCTCAAGCGCCCGATGTTCGCGATGGGCAGTTCGCAACCCGAAGGGTATGCCACCGCCATCCTCACCCAGATCGGCACGGCACTCGACGATGTCGACAACCGCGTGTCGATTGCGGGCCATACCGATTCGACGACGTATCGCGACGGCCCCACGGGTTATTCGAACTGGGAGCTCTCCAGCGATCGCGCGAACGCCGCGCGGCGCGCGCTGGTCGCGGGCGGGCTGCGGGAAGAAAAGCTGCTCCAGGTGCGCGGGCTCGCGGATGTCCTGCCGCTCGACCGGAACGTCGCGGACGAGCCGACCAACCGCCGCATCAGCATCCTCGTGATGAACAATGCCGCCGAGCAGGCGTTCTTTCGGGACGGCGGCCGGACGACCGTGGACGAATCGGCCGGCACCCGGGCCGCCGTGCTGCCGGCGGCGCTCACGCGGCCGCATTAGGCGCGGGCGTGTTCACGAACGCGGGGCGGATGTGCCCGATGGGGGCCGGGCGCCGCGTGCAGCCCTTGTGCGACAGCGTGGTTCTCGGCGTCGCGGTCGCGTTCGGAACGGTCGGGCGCGACATCGACTGACTCGGGCGGTTGTTGGGGCGGTTGTTGGGGCGGTTGTTGGGG
>NZ_LDVA01000111.1:0-13280 GCF_050768715.1 Burkholderia sp. ZZQ-2
CCCGCCGGCGCGCCGCGCCCGGCTCCGCTCGCCGTTCCCGTGACGCGCCTCGCCGGCGCGCGCGCAGTCGTCCAATGAAGATCCTGTTCCATTCCCCGCACCAGGAAGCAGGCGCGTGGCGCGACGAGATCGCGCATGCGCTGCCGGAAGCCGAACTGCGCGCGTGGCAGCCGGGCGACACGGCCGCCGCCGATTACGCGCTCGTCTGGCGCGCGCCGCGCGAATTCTTCACCCCGCGCGACGGCCTGCGCGCGATCTTCAACCTCGGCGCCGGCGTCGACGCGCTGCTCGCGCTCGACCGTGCGCAACCGGGCACGCTGCCGCCGCACGTGCCGCTCGTGCGCCTGGAAGATTCGGGCATGGCGCAGCAGATGGTCGAATACGTGACGCACGCGGTGCTGCGCTACCTGCGCCGCTTCGACGAATACGACGCGCAGCAGCGCGAGCGCCGCTGGCAGCCGCTCGAGCCGCATGCGCGCGCCAGCTTCACCGTCGCCGTGCTCGGCCTCGGTGTGCTCGGCGCGCAGGTCGCGCTCGCGCTCGCCGCGCTCGGCCTGCCCGTGCGCGGCTACAGCCGCAGCGCGAAGCAGCTCGACGGCGTCACGACCTTCGCCGGCGACGGTGCGTTCGATGCGTGCATCGACGGCGCGAAGGTGCTCGTCAACCTGCTGCCGAGCACGCCCGACACCGACGGCATCCTGTCGTCCCGCACATTCGCGCGGCTCGCGCCCGGTGCGTATGTCGTCAACGTCGCGCGCGGCGCGCATCTCGTCGAGGCCGACCTGCTCGATGCGCTCGCGAGCGGCCGGATCGCCGCCGCGACGCTCGATGTGTTCCATCAGGAGCCGCTGCCCGACGATCACCCGTTCTGGCGCGCGCCGCGCATCACGATCACGCCGCACAGCTCGGCCGAGACGCTGCGCGCGGAGGCCGTCGAGCAGATCGCCGGCAAGATCCGCGCGCTCGAGCGCGGTGAGCGCATCGGCGGCATCGTCGACTACGCCCGCGGCTACTGAACCTGCAAGCAAACCTGGAGACAACCATGACGTTCCCCACCGCCGTCAAGATCGTCGAAGTCGGCCCGCGCGACGGGCTGCAGAACGAGAAGACCTTCGTGCCGACCGACGTGAAGATCGCGCTCGTCGACCGGCTGTCGCGCGCCGGCTTCCGCAACGTCGAGGCCGCGTCGTTCGTGTCGCCGAAATGGGTGCCGCAGATGGCCGACGGCGCCGACGTGATGGCCGGCATCGAGCGCCGCGCGGGCACTGTGTACTCGGTGCTCACCCCGAACCTGAAGGGCTTCGAGAATGCGCTCGCCGCGCGCGCCGACGAAGTCGTGATCTTCGGTGCGGCCAGCGAGGCGTTCTCGCAGCGGAACATCAACTGCAGCATCGCCGAGAGCATCGCGCGCTTCGAGCCCGTCGCGAAGGCGGCGAAGGATGCGGGCGTACGGCTGCGCGGCAGCGTGTCGTGCACGCTCGGCTGCCCGTACCAGGGCGAAGTGCCGGTCGCATCGGTCGTCGACGTCGTCGAGCGCTTCGCGGCGCTCGGCTGCGACGAGATCGACATCGCCGACACGATCGGCGTCGGCACGCCGAAGCGCACGCGCGAAGTGCTGTCGGCCGTCACGCGCGTGTTCCCGCGCGAACGCCTGTCGGGCCACTTCCACGACACCTACGGCCAGGCACTCGCGAACATCTACGCGGCGCTGTTCGAAGGGATCGAGATCTTCCACGCGTCGGTCGCGGGCCTCGGCGGCTGCCCGTACGCGAAGGGCGCGACCGGCAACGTCGCGACCGAGGACGTGCTGTACCTGATGCAGGGCCTCGGCATCGACACCGGCGTCGATCTCGCGCAGGTCGTCGCTGCCGGCGACTTCATCTCGAACGCGATCGGCCGCGCGAACGTGTCGCGCGCCGGTCGCGCATTGCTCGCCAAGGCGCAGAGCGCGGCCGACGCCGCGAACTGCGTATAACCCCGGTATTCGATGGATTCCTCAACATGACGACACCCGCTTCATTCGATTCCCTCCCCGATTCCGCGCGACGCGTCGCGCTGCTGCTGCGCGAGCGCGGCCATGCGAAAGGCATCGTGATGCTCGCCGAAACCGGCAAGACGTCGGCCGAGGCCGCGGCCGGGCTCGGCTGCTCGGTCGCGCAGATCGCGAAGTCGATCCTGTTTCGCCGCCAGTCGGACGGCGCGCCGGTGCTCGTGGTCGCGAGCGGCGTCAATCGCGTCGACGAGAAGAAGGTCGCCGCGCAGGTCGGCGCGGTCGGCCGCGCGGACGCGAAGTTCGTGCGCGACAACACCGGCTATGCGATCGGCGGCGTCTGCCCGATCGGCCATCTCGTCGAACCCGTCACGCTGATCGACGCCGACCTGCTCGAGCTCGACAGCCTGTGGGCGGCCGCCGGCCATCCGCACGCGGTGTTCAACCTGTCGCCGAACGAACTGGTGTCGCTGACGGGCGCGCCGGTCGCGGACGTCGCATTGCGGGAATCCGCATGAGCGACGTCGTGGCACCGGTCGGCACGGTGGCCTCGCCGTGCACCGACGTATGCCGGATCGATCCGCGCACCGACTGGTGCGCGGGTTGCCTCCGTACGCGCGACGAGATCAAGGGATGGCGCACGTCGGATGACGACGCGAGGCGCGTGCTGCTCGCGCGGCTCGATGCGCGGCGGCGCCTGATTGCGAGGAGCGGCGCATAAAAAAAAGCCGTTCAGCCTGACGGGCGAACGGCATCGAGATCGGAATCCTGTGAACGTGATCAACGTCACAGCCCGCATCATACGAGCGACGCGCACCGCTCGCATCGGGTGTTTCCCTACAACTTCTTACAGCGTCTTCCACGCGTGCGCGGGCTCCGCTTTTGCTCGCCATGCGCACGCCATCCGCGCGCAATATCCGCTCCCGAAACTCGCATTCGACGCACCGCCGCGACGCCGAATCGTACGACCGTTTCAGTTGCCGACCGCCGCGCGACGCGCGGGCACGATGCGCCAGCCGAGATTCACGCCGGCCGCCGCGAGCAGGATCAGCAGCGCGCCGAGCACCTGCGTCCACGCGAGCGTCTGCCCGAACGCGAAGTGATCGACGACGATCGCGACGACCGGATAGACGAACGACAGCGCGCCGGTCATCGCGGTCGGCAGCTTCTGGATCGCACCGTACAGCAGCACGTACATCAGGCCCGTGTTGACGACGCCGAGCACGATCAGGTCGAGCCACTGCCCGGCCGTCGCGGGCAGCGTGCCGAAGTGGGCGAACGGCGCGAGCAGCACGATGCCGATACCGGCCTGCAGCAGCGCGAGCAGGTGCGGCGGCGTCCCCTTCAGGTGCTTCGTGACGATCGACGAGATCGCATACAGGAACGCCGCGCCGAGCGACAGCGCGACGCCCTCCAGATATTCGCCCGGTACCGCGAGCACGGCCGGCTCGACGCGCACCACGGCGACGAGCCCCACGAACGCGAGCGCGAGCCACGCGAGCGTCGACGCGGTGATCCGCTCGCGGAACACGATCGCGCCGAGCGCGACGAGCATGAACGGCTGCGTGTTGTAGACGGCGGTCGCCATCGAGATCGATGCGCGCGAATAGGCGGCGAACAGCAGCAGCCAGTTCGCGACGATCGCGATGCTGCCGAGCGTCGCGAGCGCGAGCATCCGCGGCGAGAACAGCGCGCGGCGCAGGAAGCCGAATGCCGCGCAGACGATCGCGAGCGTCGCGGCGCCGAACAGGCAGCGGAAGAACACGACGTTCGTCAGCGGCTGCTGCGACGACATCACGAGCCAGCCGATCGTGCCGGACATCAGCATCGCGACGACCATCTCGGCGGCACCGCGGCGAATTTCATTCGAGGCCATCATGAACTCCATTGAAAGAGAGTGGATGACCTCGATTCTAGAAACTTGCTTTCGCCGCAACCACGGCTAAACTGAAGCGAATCAGCCGATTGACCTTCGAAAGCAAAGCGATCATGCCGAAACGCCTTTCCCCGCCCGCCGTCGCGTCGCTCGACGCGACCGACCGCGCGATCCTCGCGGCGCTGGCCGACGACGCGCGTATCGCAACCAGTGAACTCGCCCGGCAGATCGGGCTGTCGGCCCCCGCGACCACCGATCGTGTGCGGCGGCTCGAGGCGCAAGGCGTGATCGCCGCGTTCACCGTCGAGCTCGACCCGCGCGCGCTCGGCTACACGCTGCAGGCGATCGTCCGCGTGAAGCCGCTGCCCGGCCAGTTGCATCTCGTCGAAGAGATGCTGCGCCGGATTCCCGAATTCGTGGAGTGCGACAAGGTCACCGGCGACGACTGCTTCATCTGCCGGCTCTACCTGCGCACGATCGCGCACCTCGACGACATCCTGTCGAAAGTGACGGAGCGCGCCGAGACGAGCACCGCGATCGTGAAATCGACGCCGGTGCCGCGCCGGCTGCCGCCGCTCGTCGAGGACGACGGCGCGCACCGCTGAGCACCGGCACGCGCCGCCCGCGTGCCGTCAGGCGGCCGCGTCGCGCGCCTCGAAGAACGCGAGCAGTTCGTCGATCAGCGCGACGGGCGCCTCTTCCGGAATGTAGTGCCCGCAGTCGAGCGCACGGCCGCTGACGTCGCGCGCGACGCGGCGCCATTCGTCGAGCGGATCGAAGCAGCGGCCGACGATCCCGTGCTCGCCCCACAGCACGCGCAGCGGGCACGCGACCTTGTTGCCGCGCTCGAGATCCGCACGGTCGTGCTCGAGGTCGATCGTCGCGGATGCGCGGTAGTCCTCGCACATCGCATGCACGGCGCCCGGCTGCGCGAGCGCGGCCCGGTACGCGGCGAGCGCCTCGGGTGCGAACGGCGCGAGCCCGGCGGACCGGTTGCCCATCACGCGTTCGATGTACGCATCGGTATGCGCGCCGACCAGCGTCTCGGGCAGCGGCTCCGGCTGAATCAGGAAGAACCAGTGGAAATACGCGGTCGCGAACGCGCGATCGGTTTTCTCGTACATCGCGAGCGTCGGCGCGATGTCGAGCAGCATCATCCGCTCGACGGCATCCGCATGATCGAGCGCGAGCCGGTGCGCGACCCGCGCGCCGCGATCGTGCGCGCACACATGGAATTGCTCGAAGCCGAAGTGCCGCATCACGGCGACCTGGTCGGCCGCCATCGCACGTTTCGAATACGGCGCGTGCTGCGCGTCGCTCGGCGGCTTGCCCGACGCGCCGTAACCGCGCAGGTCGGTGGCGATCACCGTGAAATGATTCGCGAGCGTTGCGGCAACGCGATGCCAGATCATGTGGGTCTGCGGATGTCCGTGCAGCAACAGGAGCGGCGGACCCGCGCCTCCTTTGACACCGAAAATGTCGGTGTCCTGCACCGTCACGCGAAACGGTGCAAACGCCTCAAACGACATGGTTTGTTTCTCGTTGGTTTGTTATGGCGGTTATTTTAGGAGCGCTGGCGCGTCTTCACAGCGCGGTAAACACCAGAATCCCTAGAAAGAGAACACTCACTCGATTGCCGCCACACCGCGCGATTTGCTAAGCTCGCGTAGAATCGCACGATCGTTCGTATTAATCAGGACGACCTCGTTTTGCAGCTTCGCTTTACCGCTTCGTTCCGCAGCTACACTCGAATGACCGTTCGACCGCAAAGCATGGCGGCGGCGTGACCGCGCGGCCGCCCCTGGAGACTGGAGACATTACATGGCATTGCCCACCGTCCTGCAGAACCTGACGCTGCCCGTCATCGCGTCGCCGATGTTCATCGTCAGCTACCCCGAACTCGTGCTCGCGCAATGCAAGGCGGGCATCGTCGGTTCGTTCCCCGCACTCAACGCCCGTCCGGCCGAACTGCTCGACGAGTGGCTCACGCAGATCCAGTCCGAGCTGGCCGACCACAAGGCGAAGCACCCCGACGCCGTGATCGGCCCGATCGCGGTCAACCAGATCGTCCATCAGTCGAACACGCGGCTCGAGCACGACGTGCGCGTGTGCGTCGAGCACAAGGTGCCGATCTTCATCACGAGCCTGCGCGCGCCGGCGCGCGAGATCGTCGACGCGGTGCACAGCTACGGCGGCATCGTGCTGCACGACGTGATCAATCTGCGTCACGCGCAGAAGGCGCTCGAAGCCGGTGTCGACGGGTTGATCCTCGTCGCGGCCGGCGCAGGCGGCCACGCGGGCACGACGTCGCCGTTCGCGCTCGTCGGCGAAGTCCGCAAGATCTTCGACGGCCCGATCGTGCTGTCCGGCTCGATCGCGAACGGCGGTTCGATCCTCGCCGCGCAGGCAATGGGCGCCGATTTCGCGTACATGGGCACGCGCTTCATCGCGACGCAGGAAGCGCACGCGATCGACGACTACAAGCACGCGATCCTGAACGCGAAATCGTCGGACATCATCTACACGAACCTCTTCACGGGCGTGCACGGCAACTACATCCGCGAGAGCATCGAGAAGGCGGGCCTCGATCCGGACGCGCTGCCGGAATCCGACAAGACCAAGATGAATTTCGGCGGCGACAAGACGAAGGCGTGGAAGGACATCTGGGGCGCCGGCCAGGGCGTCGGCCTGATGGACGACCTGCCGAGCGTGGGCGCGCTCGTCGAGCGCCTGAAGCGCGAGTACGACGACGCGAAGGCGCGGCTCGGCATCCCGCGCTGACGGATGCGGCGGCCATGGCGGCCGCCGCCGGCGCGCATCCCGTCGGACCAAACAAAAAAGCGCGAGCTGCAACGGCTCGCGCTTTTTGTTTTCATCGCCCCGCCGCGGCGGGATGCGCGGTTCACACCGCGCGCTTCATCCGCGTGATCGGCAGCACGCGCAGGCGCGATTCGATCGACGGGCACAGCGACTGCCCTTCGAAACGCGCCGCCAGGAAATCGACGAACGAACGCACCTTCGCGGACACGTGACGGCGGCTCGCGTAGACCGCATAGATCGGCGCCTCGTGCGGCGGCACCGCATCGATCAGCACCGGCACGAGCCGGCCGGACTCGATGTCGTCGCCGACCACCTCGGTGCCGAGCAGCGCGATGCCCGCGCCCGCGAGCACGGCCGCACGCAGCCCTTCGAGATGGTTCACGATCAGGTTGCCGTTCAGGTTCACGCGCGACGCGGCGGCCGCGTCGATCACCAGCGCGTCGAGCATCGTCGAATTCGAGTCGCGCCGCAGGTAGTTGTGGTGCGCGAGATCGGCGATCGTCTGGGGCGTGCCGTGCTTCTCGAGATACTCGGGCGACGCGACCAGCAGGATGTGCGCGGTCGCGATCTGCCGCGCGACCAGCGACGACGATTTCAACCCGTTCGGCGCCGCGCGCACCGCGACGTCGTAGCCTTCCTCGATCAGGTCGACCACGCGATCGGACAGCGTCATGTCGACGGTCACGTCCGGGAACCGGCCCGCATAATCGGTGACGGCCTGCATCACGTGCCGCAGCCCGAACGCGGACAGCGACGTGACGCGCAGCCTGCCTTGCGGCACCACGCTCGCGGCGCCGACGGCCTGCCCGGCTTCGTCGAGTTCCGACAGCGCCTGCACGAGGCGCTCGTAGTATTCGCGTCCGGCCTCGGTAGGCGCGACGCGTCGTGTCGTGCGATGCAGCAGCCGCGCACCGAGCTGCTGCTCGAGATGCATCACGTGCTTGCTCGCCATCGCAGCCGACATCTGCATGCGCTCGGCCGCGCCGACGAAGCTGCCCACTTCGACGACGTAGCGAAACACATTCATGCTGACGAGGGTATCCATCGAACTCGCTCGTAATGACGGGGGAATGGTCCAATTACGAGATAGGGTAACAAAGGCGGGGAAACAGAAAGGTCAAGAAAGGCAAAACGGCGCCGCGGGTGGCGGCGCCGTTCTGGCGGGAAAACATGCAGCCCGGACGCGCTTTTCGCACGCGTCCGGCGCGGCGGTCGCGCGTGCGCGTCAGAACTTCGCGCGGATGCCGGCGCCGAACGTGTTGCCGTTCGACAGGCCGCTGATGTGGTCGTTCATGTAAGCAGCGTAGACGTCCGTGCGCTTGGACAGCGGATAGTCGTAGCCGACGGCCCAGGTCTGGCGAGTCTGGTCGAGGCCGCCCGCGTCGCGCGAGTACGCGTACGACGCCATCGCGTTGCCCACGCCGAGCGGCACCGACACGCCGCCCTGCGCGGTATTCACGTGCCAGCTGCCCGCGACCTGGTCGTTCTTCGTATACATGTACTGGCCGAACAGCTTCACGTACTTCAGGTCGTAGGTCGCGCCGACTTGCGCGATGCCCTGGCTCTTCATGCCGGCCACCAGCGCGCTCAGGTCGCGCGGGCCGTTGTTGAAGTTCACGTACTGGTAGACCGCGGTCGCCGCGAACGGGCCGTTCGCGTAGTTGAACTGCGCGCTCCACTTCTTCGAGCCGTTGTCGCCGGCCTGGTTGCCGAATGCGTACATCGCGCCGAAATTCAGGCCACCGAACGAAGGCGACGTGTACGACAGCGCGTTGTTCCAGCCCGAATCGCCGACGGCACCCTGGTCGCTCGGGTAGGTCGGGAACGTGCCGAGGCCGAGGAACACGTGGTACACCATCGGCGAGAACGTGTACGAGTCGTAGAACGGGTTGAACAGGATCGTCGACAGGAACAGGTGCGT
This sequence comes from Burkholderia sp. ZZQ-2, assembly GCF_050768715.1. Taxonomy (NCBI): domain Bacteria; kingdom Pseudomonadati; phylum Pseudomonadota; class Betaproteobacteria; order Burkholderiales; family Burkholderiaceae; genus Burkholderia; species Burkholderia sp. ZZQ-2. Next base: position 8,608 of record NZ_LDVA01000111.1, read on the forward strand.
CGTCAGGCGGCCGGCCGTCACCGTGCCGTACGGCGAGTCGATGCCGACGTACGCGTTGCGTGCGAAGAACGTGTCGCCCTGGAAGCGGCCGAACTGGCCGTTCTGCGCGCGGAAGAAGCTTTCCAGCGTGAAGATCGCCTTGTAGCCGTTGCCGAGATCCTCGGCGCCGTGCATGCCCCAGTACGACGTCGACATCCCGCCGCCGCTCACGTTCCACGCGCGGTCGCCGCCCGGGAACTTGGTGGCGCCGACCCATTCGTCGACCTGACCGTAGAGCGACACGCTCGACTGTGCATGGACGGGAGCGGTAGCCGCCACGCAGGCAGCCGCGGCGATCAGCTTGACGGACGTGCGCGACGCACGGCGAGCGAATGCTTTCATTGGATCTCCAGATTTTGTCGAATTGTCGATAAGTGGCGCGAGCGTTGTTTTTTGGAGCCGAGTGCTTGCGTCGTATGGGGCGCAGCCATCTTTACGGATCATTCGTCCGGTCAAAATTGCGCACACTTATTGCGGGTATAGCGGCAGCATTAACTTCGCGGAATTGATACATGGCCGGGTACCCGCCGACGGCCCGGCGTGGACGCGGTCGCACGGCCGGACGGCCGCGTGGCACATGCGAGCCGGGCGCGAAAGATAGCGCAATGCGACGGGAAAATCAGCGGAAATCTGTGCGCGACTGTGGCGAATTCGCATCAGCCGCCGGAGGGACGAGCGCGCGGGCGCTCAGTTTCGGTAGAACGGGGAGAAATACGGCGAGTGCGCAGGCTCTTCCTGCGAGCGGGGCGGCGGCATCGGACGGCCGCCGCGCTCCTCGTTGTAGCGCGCGACGTCGGCGCGGATCGAACCGGCGCGCAGCGGCACGTTGCCGCCGCCCGGCGGCCGCGGCATCTGGCGCACGTCGGCGCTGATCGGGCGATACGGGCTTTGCGCGGCGTAATGACCGTACGACGGCGTCGGCCGCAGCCCCCAGCGGGAACCGTAGCCGCTCACGCCGCCGGCGCGTGCACCGACGGGGGGCGTAACGTGGCGCCAGACGGGAACCCCGCCGGCCGGCTGACCGTATGCGCGCATGTCGCCGCCACCGAAACCGTGGCCGCCGAATGCATGACCGCCGTGCGGCGGCTGCGCGAGCGCGAACGGCATCAGCAACGCGCCGAGTGCGCCTGCGACCCATCGTCCGATCTTCCGTTTCACCCGTTCCGTCATCGTGCAATGCCTGTCCATGCCCGCCGCCGGCTTCTTTCGGCCGACCCAAGGCTTTCAGCAGTAATTTATGAGCGCGCCGAAAGCGTGTCGAGCCAAAAAGTGTTATGTCGCCGGCATCGGTGTAACACCATGTTACTGCTAGGTTTTTTCACTTCGGCACGCGACCGGGACAGAACATTCTTCTGCCGTTTTGCGCATGGCCGGGCCGGTGCCGTGAACGCAGTCGCATGAGACTGATTCATCAATCGATTCCCACAATGAATTTGTGTAGTGAATCATCAACCGGGACAATGGCGCCATCCGCGCGCGCGACGCGCGCCCCCGTCGTTTCCGAATCGAGTTCCCGATGGCCCGTCCCCGTTTTCTTCCTGACAACTTCACGCTCGCGCTCGTCGGCACCGTCGTGCTCGCGAGCCTGCTGCCCTGCCGCGGCCCGGCCGCCCACGCGTTCAACTGGGCGACCAACATCGCCGTCGGCCTGCTGTTCTTCCTGCACGGCGCGAAGCTGTCGCGCGAAGCCGTCGTCGCGGGCGCGACCCACTGGCGGCTGCACGCGGTCGTGCTGCTCAGCACGTTCGCGCTGTTCCCGCTGCTCGGCCTCGCGCTGAAGCCGGTGCTGCAGCCGCTCGTCACGCCGACGCTGTACGCGGGCGTGCTGTTCCTGTGCACGCTGCCGTCGACGGTCCAGTCGTCGATCGCGTTCACGTCGATCGCGAAGGGCAACGTGCCGGCCGCCGTGTGCGCGGCATCCGCGTCGAGCCTGCTCGGGATCTTCGTCACGCCGGCGCTCGTCGGGCTGATGATCACGTCGCAATCGGCCGCCGCCGCGTCGCCGTGGAGCACCGTCGGCAGCATCGTGATGCAGCTGCTCGTGCCGTTCATCGCCGGCCAGTTGCTGCGGCCCGTGATCGGCGGCTGGATCGACCGCAACCGCGGCGTGCTGCGCTTCGTCGACCAGGGCTCGATCCTGCTCGTCGTCTACGTCGCGTTCAGCGAGGCCGTCAACGAAGGCCTCTGGCACCAGATCCCGCCGCGCGCGCTCGGCGGCCTGCTCGTCGTCAACCTCGTGCTGCTCGCGATCGCGCTCCTGCTGACCGCGTTCGTCAGCAAGCGGCTCGGCTTCAACCGCGCCGACCAGATCACGATCATCTTCTGCGGATCGAAGAAGAGCCTCGCGGCCGGCGTGCCGATGGCAAAGGTGATCTTCTCGGCGAACGCGGTCGGGGCGATCGTGCTGCCGCTGATGCTGTTCCACCAGATCCAGCTGATGGCGTGCGCGGCGCTCGCGCAGCGCTGGGGGGCGCGCGACATGAGCGGCGAGCACGACGAGGGCGACGCGGCATCGGCGCCCGGCGCGCTGAGCGCGGGCAAGCGCTGACGATCGGGACGGCGGGACGGCCGCCGGGTGGTGCCGTCCCGGGGCTATTCCTTCCGCCTTCTGCCTTCTGCCTTCTGCCTTCCGCCTTCTGCCTTCCGCCTTCCGCCTTCCGCCTTCCGCCTTTCCGCCTTTCCGCCTTCCCGCCTCCCGCCTCCCGCCTTCCCCTGCAACGCCCTTCCACCCACGCACCGACACGCCCCCGACGCGATGCACCAGCAACGCCCATCGCGTCACGAAATCTTCATTCAACTCTCCGCGAGCGGTGCCGTTAAGTCGGGCGTCCCGTCGATTCGGCTGCCCTCGCCCATGCCCGCGCCCCACCCCGACTCCGCCGCCACCCGCACCACGCGCCTGATCGCGGATCGTGCGCTGGCCGCCGTCTTCCAGCCGATCGTCGATCTCGGGTCGGGGACGGTCGTCGGCTACGAGGGCCTGATACGCGGCCCGCGCGGCACCGACCTCGAAACGCCCGCCGCGCTGTTCACGCAGGCCGCGCGCGACGGCGAGACCATCGCGCTCGAACAGGCCGCCGCGCTCACCTGCCTCGACGCGTTCGCAGCGCTCGGCTGCGACGGCAAGCTGTTCCTCAATTTCAGCGCGGGCACGATCCTGCAGCTCGCGCGCGAACGCGAGCGCGCCCGCCAACTGCTCGACCGTGCCCGGGTCGGCGCCGAGCGCATCGTGATCGAACTGACCGAGCAGAACGCGACGACGGACATCGCCCACATCGAGCCGGCCGTCGCGTCGCTGCGCGACGCCGGCATCCAGTTCGCACTCGACGACTACGGCACCGCGAACGCGAGCATGAACCTGTGGCTGCGCCTGCATCCGGACGTCGTGAAGATCGACCGCTTCTTCATCCACGACATCGCGCGCGACCCGCTGAAGTTCGAGGCCGTGAAGGCAATGCAGCACTTCGCGCAGGCGAGCGGCGCGCAACTGATCGCGGAAGGCATCGAGAACGAAAGCGACCTGATCGTCGTGCGCGACATGGGCATCTGCTGCGTGCAGGGCTTCCTGCTCGGCCGGCCGAACGCGCGGCCGTCGCGGGTCGTCGCACCGGCCGCGCGCGACGCGATCCGCGCGCCGCACATCGCGGTGTTTCCCGGCGCGACGCGCCCGGTGCGGCCGGCCGGCACGATCGCCGGGAAGATGCTGGTTCCGGCGCCGGCGCTGCCGCGCGACGCGACCAGCAACGACGTGCTCGACCTGTTCAACCGGATGCCCGACCTGCACGCGGTCGCACTCGTCGAGCGCGGGCGACCCGTCGCGCTCGTGGATCGCCGCGGCTTCATCGACCGCTTCGCGCTGCCGTACCACCGCGAGGTGTTCGGGAAGAAGCCGTGCCTGACGTTCGCGAACGACGCGCCGCTGATGATCGACAACGCGACGACGTTCGAGCAGCTCGCGATGCTGCTCGCGAGCCACGACCAGCGCTACCTCGCGGACGGCTTCGTCATCACCGAACACGGCCGCTACGTCGGGCTCGGCACCGGCGAGAGCCTCGTGCGCGCGGTGACCGAGATGCGCATCGAGGCCGCGCGCTATGCGAACCCGCTCACGTTCCTGCCCGGCAACATCCCGATCAGCGCGCACATCGACCGCCTGCTCCAGCGCGACGCCGGCTTTCATGCGTGCTACGTCGACCTGAACCAGTTCAAGCCGTTCAACGACCAGTACGGCTACTGGCAGGGCGACGAGGTGCTGAAGTTCGCCGCGACGGTGCTGGCCGGCGTGTGCGATCCGCAGCGCGACTTTCTCGGGCACGTCGGCGGCGACGATTTCCTCGTGCTGTTCCAGCGCGACGACTGGCGCCAACGCGCCGCCGACGCGATCGCGCGCTTCAACGACGGCGCGCAGCACTTCTACACGCAGGCCGACCGGCAGGCGGGCGGGCTGCGCGGCGAGGACCGCCACGGCAACCCGGCGTTCTTCGGTTTCGTGACGATGGCGATCGGCGCGGTCGGCGTGCCGGCCGGCGCGCACGGCGCGAAACGCTACGGCAGCGACGAGATCGCATCGGTCGCCGCGCTCGCGAAGCGGCGCGCGAAACAGCAGCCGGACGGGCTTGCGGTCGTCGACCTCG